>CALBDV010000052.1 GCA_937927565.1 uncultured Holophagales bacterium | reverse complement strand
TCAGGGCGGGATCGGCCGCACCTTCGAGAAATGGACGAGCGCCGGATCCCCCGGTTGCTCTCCGCGACGACCCGGAGGTGTTTCGTGAATCGATGCTCGACCGGGGCTGGCTGGTTCTGCCGGCTCGCTCTCGTGGCCCCCCTCGGGGCTTCCCGGCTCCTGGCCATGGACGGAACGCACGTGGCCGCTGGAAACCTGTGCGCGGGGTCCGCGTACCTTGAGGAGGCCCCGGCGTCGGCTCCCTTCGCCGGCTACATCGATCAGGCGCCGCCCGGCCCTACCCCGAGGCTCTTCGAGCTTCAGACACACGAACGCTTCTTCGCCAGCGACCGCATCGCCATATCGAAGGACGGCAAGGAGCTCTACTACACCGAGGTCACCAACACCTGGAGCGACACCAACATCAGGTATTACGAGTACGCCGACGGCAGGTGGAACGGGCCACGCGATCTCTTCGCGGGCTTCCTCGGGCCAGCGCTCTCCGTCGATGGCAGGACGATGTACTTCGAGAGATACGGCGAGCACAAGACGTGCTGGCAATCGAAGCGGACCGGCACGGGATGGAGTGCACCCACGTCGTGCACCGACCTGCCGGATCCGAAGGACAAGCACTATCGGCAGGACACGAAAAGCGGTCGTGTCTACGCGTCGTCGGAAGGCGCTCTGAACGGCGTCGGACGAATGGACATCTCCACGTATGCGAAGACCGGCGGCCGGGGCGCGTTCCAGAGTCTCGGAAGGCCTCTGAACTCTCCCGGGAATGAAGGGGATTTCTACGTGTCGAGAGACGAAGCGTTCATCGTGTTCGCCTCCCCGCATCGAGGAGGCTTCGGGGGCGCCGATCTCTTCGTCAGCTTCAGGGAGGGTGATGGCTCGTGGTCGGAGCCGGCGAATCTCGGCGCGACCATCAACACGCCGGGTTTCGAGTTCGGGCCATATGTCACAGATGACAGGAAGTTCCTCTTCTACTCGAGCTCCTCGGACTTCACTCGCGTCGACGTCCATTGGGTTCGGATCGACGCCCTGCTGGAGACGTTGAGGAAGAGATAGGACAGTGGCCAACTCGCCTGCCCCGGCAGACTTCCTGCTCTCGTGGGACCGCCTCGGCTTCCGCGTCCTCGTCTTCGGAGGACTGGGCCTTCTCTGGATCGTTCAAGGCAGGCTGGCGGGCCAGCCCTGGTCGGATCTCATCCGGGGCGAGCTGGGCGGGCTGATGCCATGGGCGTTCCTGGCACCCATCGTGCTGCGGATTGGCGAACGGGTCCGGATCGACCGCCTCGGGCTGGGTCGCTTCGTGGCGGCCCATCTCGCCGGAATGATCCTGGTCTTCGTTCCCTACTGGCTCATGTTGCGTGGGATCTCTCTGGTCTGGAGCGGGTTCGTCCTCGGTTGGGATGTGGCCCGTTTCGCGAACCTCATCCCGACACGCCAGAACCTGCTCGGCGGCTTCCTCAACGTGCCCTTCGTCTATTTCCTGATACTCCTCGGCGCGGAGGCCATGCAGCATGCCCGGGCCCGGCGGGAGGAGGAGCTCCAGGCCACGCGCCTGGCCGGACAGCTCTCCGAGGCCCGGCTGGCCCTTCTCCAGCGGCAGCTCCACCCGCACTTTCTCTTCAACTCCCTCCAGGCGATCTCGACCCTCCTCCACCGCGATCCGGAGAAGGCGGACCGGCTTCTCATGCGCCTCTCCAGGCTGCTGCGGGCCATGCTCGAGGATGCCTCCGGCCAGACCCTGGAGCTTCGGACGGAGCTCGACCTCACGAAAAGGTACCTGGAGATCGAGCAGGTGCGATTCGGGGACCGGCTTTGCGTCGAGTGGAGCGTCGACGAGTCGATGCTCGATTGCCAGGTCCCCAGCCTGGTCGTCCTGCCGCTGGTGGAGAACGCGATCCGCCACGGGCTCTCGACGAAGGTGGGGCCGGGCCACCTGAGGATCTCCGCCAGTTCTGAAGGGGCCACGCTGGCCCTGGACGTTCAGGACGACGGGCTGGGCGCGACGCTTCCCCTCCGGCAGGGCGTGGGGATCGCCAACACCCGCGCGCGCCTCGAGGCGATGTACGGCGGGCGGGCGAGCCTCGACGTCGAAACTCCGCCGGGCGGCGGCTTCCGCGCCCGGATCCGGATCCCGATTCCGGGAGGACGGGCATGATCAGAGCCCTCGTCGTCGACGACGAGCCGCTGGTGCGAGAGCGGCTCTGCGCTCTCCTGGCCGCGCACGCGGACCTCCAGGTCGTGGGCGAGAGTGGAGACGGACCTTCGGCGCTGGAGGCATTCCGGCAGCTGGCCCCTCAGGTGGTCTTCCTGGACATCCAGATGCCCGGCCTGAGCGGCCTGGAGGTTGCGGAGACGTGGCGAAGCGAGGGTGCCCTGCCGGTCATCGTCTTCGTCACGGCCTTCGACCAGTTCGCGGTGGAGGCGTTCCGCCTCCACGCGCTCGACTACCTCACGAAGCCCATCGATCCGGAGCGCTTCGCGGAATCGCTGGACCGCGTGAGGGAGTCCCTGAAGCCGCAGAACAGGGGAGACCTCGAGCAGCGCATCCAGGCGATGCTCGAGCTGCACGAGCGTCGGCAGGCCGTGCGGCCGCACCTCGTCGTGAGGGAGCAGGAGCGCTACATCCTCGTCCCCACGGCCGCGGTCCACGCCCTCGAGGCGACGGGCAACTACGTCAGCCTTCACTGCGATCGCGCGAGCCACCTCCTGCGCAGCACTCTCTCCGCGATCGAGGGCCGGCTCGACCCGCGCCGCTTCCTGCGCACCCACCGCTCGTGGATCGTCAACCTGGACCACGTCCGGGAAGCGCAGACGGTGTCGAAAGGGAACTGGGTCCTCCTGACCCGGAGCGGAATGAAAGTCCCGGTGGGCCAGCAGTACCGCGAGGCGCTGCTGAAGATCCTGGGATAGCCCCAGAACGAAGGAGATCAAATGGTCGCACCGCGTCTTCGCCTGCTCGTCTTCCTCGCGGTCTGCTCGTCGCGAGCCGCGCTCTGCGCCGATCCGTCGACCCTGCCTCTTCCGATCGAGGCCGGAAAGATCGATTCGGCTCACCTCGGAGAGACCCGTGAGTTCTGGGTCTCGCTGCCCGACGGCTACAGGGAGGGCGGGAAGAGGTTCCCCGTCATCTACATGATGGACGGCGAGATCAACTTCAACTCGGGGTGCATCGGAGGAGTCCGCCTCGCGGCGCAGATGGAGCAGATTCCGGACTTCATCATCGTCGGGATCCGGAACACGGATCGCGGAAAGGACATCTATCCGGAGCCGGTCACCTACGGGGACGGCAGCAAGGAAGGGGGCCGGGCCAACCAGTACCTCGACTTCGTCCGCGAGGAGCTGATCCCGAAGGTCGAGAAGACGTACCGCACCGACGGATACCGAGTGTTGTACGGCACTTCGAACACCGGGTTCACGGCCGTCCACGCCCTCTTCCGCAGCCCTTCGACGGCCGATGCCTACGTCGCCGCGAGCGCGACGCTGTCGATTCCGTACTTCCGCGAGAAGCGCGAGAGCCTCGTCCGCGAGTTCAAGGGCGGGAAGCGGCAGCTCTCTCTCGTCATGGGGGAGAACGACTTCCCCACGGTGATCAGCCAGAACGGTGCCCTGAAGGAGGTGATCGCCACCTCGGCGCCGGCCGGGCTGACGTGCCGCCTCGCCGTCCTCCGGGGTGCCGGGCACGTTCCCGCCAACGCCCTCGTCGAAGGGCTGCGCGACCTGTTCGACGGGTGGAAGCCCGCGCCGGGCCTCACGAAGGCGCCGGCATGATCGCGCGTTGGTCGAGCTGGCAGCGGATCGGTCCTACGGTCCCGTCTCGTGGAACGGCTGGCCTGCCCGGTAGAGGTCGAGGCGGCTCTCGATCTCGCCCGCCAACGGCATGAGGCCGGCGCCGCGCGCGAGGTCGAGCGCAGCGCCGGCCGTGGAGACCGCATCCCCGAACCGCCCCGCCTCGGCGTAGGCGGACGCCAGGACGTCCAGGACCTGCGGGTCACGATGCCCGGTGAGCCGGGCCGCCCTCTCCGCCAGCTCGACGGCACGCACGCCGTTGCGGATTCCGGCGTCGCCGCTCACCGAGAGCGTGCGGGCGAGGCCGAGGAGGACGGTCCGCGAGGAGCCGTCCCGCTCGAGAGCGGCCTCGAAGTGGGGAAGCGCCTCTTTCGGCCTGCCGAGAGCCACGAGCGCGAACGCGAGGTTGTTGCGCGGTTCGAGGAGGCCGGGCCTGAGCCGCAGGGCCCGGTCGAAGTGGCCGACGGCTTCGTCGAGCTGTCCCTTCACGAAGAGGGCGTTGCCGAGGTTGACGTGGGCGTCGGGGTAGTCGGGCCAGACCCGGAGGGCGCGCCTGTAGTACCCGATCGCCTCGTCGACGCGGCCTCGCCGGGCGAGGACGAAGCCGCAGTTGTTGAGCGCCGCCTCGTACTCCGGGTTCAGCCGCAGGGACTCGAAGAAGAGCCTTTCCGCCTCGGCGTCGTCGTGGCGCTCCAGGCAGATGACCCCGAGGTTGTTGAGCGCCAGCCAGGAGCCCGGGTTGCGCTCGAGAGTCCCGCGGTAGAGGGTCTCGCTGCTCGCGTAGAGCCGGCTCTGGCGCGAGGTGAGGCCGGCGAGCGCCGCCAGCACGAAGAGGCACGCGGCCACGCCCGCCGTGCGGCGCCAGCCCGTCTGCTGCACCCACCACGTCGCGGCGAGCGCGCTGGCGAGGACGATGACACCCAGGCTGGCGAGGTACTGGAAGTGATCGGCGACGAACGAGTAGCGGAACGGGTAGACGTCGACGAAGCCGAGGGCCGGCAGGAGCGCGATCACGAAGAACAGCAACGCGGCGAGGGGCCCTCGAGAGCGCTTTCGCAACGCCCAGGCCCCGATCGCCAGGAAGACTGCGGCGGCAGGGAACAGGAACGCCCACCACGCGACGCTGCTGAAATCCCAGCGCGGATAGAAGAAGACGAGGTCGGCGGGCCAGAGGAGCTTGCCGAGGTAGAACCAGATCGCACGGCCGGCGAGGAGGACGCGGTCCATCGGGCCGAGCCCGAACTGGATCGCGAGCGCACCGATGATGTAGTGCTTCTCGACCCACGCCGTCAGGAGACCTGCGCCGAGCCCGAGCGCGAGGAACGGCAAGAGCGGCGTCGCGTCGCGCCGCCATTCGAGGCGTCCGTGCCGCCACCAGAGGACGACGAGAAGCGCAGCGGGGAAGACCGCGACCACCGTCTTGGCCATCAGCCCGAGCAGGAAGAGCGCCAGGGCCGCGGCCCAGGCCCGCGTCCGGCGGCTGGCGTCGAACCGGAGATACGCCAGCGCCGCGGCGGCGAAGAACGTTCCCGCCAGGGTGTTCTTCAGCTCGGTGATCCAGGCGACCGATTCGACGTGGACGGGGTGGAGGGCGAAGACGGCGGCGGCCAGGAACGCGCCCCTGATCTGCAGGGTTCGGAGGATCGCGAGGAGAAGCAGGGCGGTGGCGAGGTGAAGCGCGATGTTGACGAGGTGGTACCCGAACGTGTCGTCGCCCCAGAGCCGGTGCTGGAGCCAGAAGGCCGTGTGGGTGAGCGGGTAGTACTGCTGCGTCGCCCCGAGCTCGAGCCAGATGCGCCCGAGACCGTCGAGCGATTGCAGCTCGGGACGGGTCAGGTGCGCGGCATCGTCCCAGAGCTTCTCGCCGTGCCACGCCGGCCGGTACGCGAGAAACGTTGCGAGCGTCAGCGCCAGCACGAAGAGCCAGAGAGGCACCAGCGGCGCGACAGTGCGCTCGTCCGCAGGCACGGCCTTCCGGGCTCTCCTGGCTGTCCGGGGGCGAGGACTCATCGCGGCGCCCGATCGTATCCGAGGGTCGGACGCGGTGGTGTTCAGCTGGCCGTGGCCCCGGGCGCCCATGGGAAGACGAAACAGGGCTCGTCGAAGAGGGAATAGTCCGCCTTCCCGTTGACGGCCAGGGTCCGGACGACGGCGGCGTCCCTGAGGACCTCGCGGGCGAGGGCGAGAGTTGCGCCCGTTCGGGAACGGTCGTCGACGACGAGGACGTGCCGTCCGCGGACGTCGAAGTCGGGCGGTGCGAGGAGGACGGGGGAATCGTGCCGGGGGCGGTGCCTCTCGTCGCGGAAGTTGACGCGGAGCCCGGCGACGGGAAGACCGAGCTTCTCCGCCACGAGGCGCGCCGGCTCACGCCCTCCGTTCAGGACGGCGACGACGAGATCGAAGTCTTCGTCGAACCGGATCTCGTCGATGCGCCGGAGGACGTCGGCCAGGTCTTTCTTCTGCACGCGAGGTCCAGTGTCTCACCAGGAGAGGGTCGGGCTCACCGCTCACACCGGACGGAGCTGATCGGCCACCGACCGGGTCCTGTCGGTGACCGTCGTCCCCGTGTGGAGCGTCGACTTCCGCTCGATGAGGAGGAGGTGGCACTCGTTCTCGGCCACCGGGTTGTGCCGGACGCCCTTGGGCACGACGAACAGCTCGCCCTCGTCGAGCTCGACCGAGGTGTCTTCCATCTCGATGCGCAGGTGCCCGGCGAGGACGAGGAAGAGCTCGTCCTCGTCGTCGTGGCTGTGCCACGCGAGCGAGCCGTGGACCCTGGCGACCTTGACGTAGGCGTCGTCCACCTCGGCGACGACGCGGGGCGACCAGAGCTCCGTGAGCGACGCGGCGACCTTCGCGGGCGAGACGACTCTCTGCATGAAGGCTCCTGCTGACGCGCCGGATACTGCCGGGCTTCGGGGCCCGGGGGCAACCCTGGCGCTCCGGGCTCGTCCCGAAGGACCCGTGAGAAAGGCCTCCCGGCGGGCGCAAAATGCCCGATGGCCCACGCGGCCCCGTGAGGCGATCGATGAACATCCTGCTGGTCCTGGTGATCTCGCTCGTGGCGTTCGGTCTCGGCTACCGCTTCTACGCCCGCCGCGTCGAGAAGGCCTTCGAGGTGGACGGCACGCACCTCATGCCCTCGGTGGAGCTGAAGGACGACGTGGACTACGTGCCGACCCGGAAGTTCGTCCTCTTCGGGCACCACTTCGCCTCCATCGCCGGGGGAGGCCCGATCATCGGCCCGACGGTGGCCCTCGTCTTCGGCTGGGTCCCGGTGTGGCTCTGGCTCGTCCTGGGAACGGTCTTCGTGGGGGTGGTCCACGACTTCTCGGCGCTCCTCGCGTCAGTGAGGGAGAAGGGCCGGTCGATGGCGGAGGTCGCCGAGCGCACGTTCGGGCGTGCGGGATTTCTCTCGTTCGTGGGCTTCACCATCCTCATGCTGGTGATGCTCACGTCCGTCTTCCTCACCCTGACGACGACGGCCCTCTCCTCGATGTACCCGGCGTCCTTCTT
>CALBDV010000051.1 GCA_937927565.1 uncultured Holophagales bacterium | reverse complement strand
CCAGGGCGACGTCGATGTACCCCTCCATCCGCCTCTGGTAGACGCGCGAGAGGGACTTCTCGGTGAGGACGTTCAGGCCGATGGGCTTCTTCGTGAGGCTGCGGATCCTCTCGAGCCCCTTTCGGAACTCGTACTTGCAGGAGTAGACGAGAGTGAGCGGCTGGACGATGCCGATCCCTCCCGCCTCGGAGACGGCGGCGACGAGCTCGGGATTCGAGCAGGGGTACATCGCCCCGCAGACGACGGGAATCTCGATGCCGGCGTGGGCCAGGAAGCGGTTCGGGCTCACTTCGCCTCTGTGGGTCTCGTGGGGCTCGCCGGGCCGACGAGCCACCGCGCCGCCGCCTTCGCCACGACGTCGCCCGCAGCGTTGCGGACGACCGCCTCCACCTCCACCTCGCGCCTCTCGTTCGTCTTCGGCGGCTCGATCGAGCACTCCGAGGTGAGCGTGCCACGCGCCTTCCTGCCGTATTCGATCGTCAGACGGGTCAGGATCGCGCGGGCGTCGTCAGGAAGACCGGTGTTGAGGGCGAGGCCGGTGGAGAGCTCGGCGAGATTCATGAGGGCCACGGCGTGGATGGAATCGAGGTGGTTCCTCACCTTCCGCCCATCGCGCAGCTCGACCCGCGCGTGCCCGGGAGAGAGCTCGCGGACGATGGCCCCGATGGAGCCGGAATAGGGAACCATCCGGCCGAGCGCCCAGCTGAAGAGCCGGTCTCCGGCAGGGAGCTTCTGGAAACGGCTCCACGCGTCGCGGATCGCGCGTCCCGGCGACGTCGCCTTCTTCGTCATCTCGTCTCCTCGCCTTCTCGTCTCCCCGTCTCTACCCGCGCCGCCGCTTCCCGGCTGCGCTGCGGCATTCTGCACGAACCCGCATAGACTCCGCGCCCACCGTGCTCCTCCCTCCCACGCCCGCCGCGCTCCGTCGCGCTGCCACCGCCCTGAAGCGGGGCGAGCCGGTCGCCTTTCCGACGGAGACGGTCTACGGCCTCGGGGCCAACGCCCTCGATCCGGAGGCGGTGCGGAGGATCTTCGAGGCGAAAGGGCGCCCCGACGACAACCCGCTCATCGTCCACGTCACCGGCCTCCCGATGGTTCGAAGGCTCGTGAAGGCGCTTCCGCGGGAGGCCCGGGCGCTCGCGGCGCGCTTCTGGCCGGGGCCGCTGACGATCGTTCTGCCGAAGCGCCGGATCGTCCCCGACATCGTGACGGCGGGACTCCCGACCGTCGCCGTCCGCGTCCCCGACCACCCGGTCGCCCTCGCCCTCATCGAGGCGGCCGGCGTGCCGATCGCCGCGCCGAGCGCGAACCGCTCGGGCCGTCCGAGCCCGACGCGCGCCGCCCACGTCGCCGCCGACTTTCCCGGTCTCCTCGTCCTCGACGGCGGGTCCGCCCGCCACGGCCTCGAATCGACCGTCGTCGCCCTCGGCGATCCGCCGCGCATCCTCCGGCTCGGGGCAATCCCTGTAGAAGAGCTGCGGAAGGTCCTTCCCGACCTCGTCGTCGCGACGAAGGCCCGGGCCCGGGCGGAGAGCCCCGGGATGAGACACCGCCACTACGCCCCCGCACGGCCGCTCGTCCTCTACCGACGCTCGCGCGCGGCGGCCCTGCGAGAGGCGCTCGCGGCCGACCCGAGAGCGCTCCTCCTCTGCGCCGACGCCGACGCTCCGCTCTTCCCGCGACGACGCCCGGTGAAGCTCGGAGGAACTCCCGTGGAGATCGCGCACGACCTCTTCGACGCCCTCCGGACCGAGCGCCGCGGGAGCGTTCTCCTCGCCTATGCCCTCCCCCGGCGCGGGCTGCTGCGGGCGGTCATGGACCGTCTCGAGCGCGCCGCGAGCCGGATCGTCTGACGCCCTTCAGACGGGCGCCCCGGGCGGTTCCTTCCGCCTCGACTCAGCCCACTGGCAGGCGACGGAGCACGGCGATGGAAACGTCGTCTCCCACGGGTCGGCGGTCGAGGAAGGCGAGGACCTCCCCCGAGAGGGCCGCGGCCACGTCGGCGGCGGATCGGCCCGCCATCCGCAGGAGGATCGCCAGCGTCCGGCCGTCTCCGAACTCCCGTCCCTGGGCGTCGCGGGCCTCGGGGAGCCCGTCGGAGTGGAGGAGGAGCAGCTCCCCCGGTCCGAGCGTCCCGGTTTCGACGTCGTAGGACTGGGCTTGCTTGACCCCGAGCGGGTAGGCGCCCCGGCCGAAGCGTTCCAGGACGCTCCCGGTCGTGCCGACCCTGAGGACCGGCGGGTGACCGGCGACCGCGGCGACGAAGCTCCCGTCGGGCTGCAGGAGAAGGGCCACGCCCGCGAAGAACTGGCGCGGACCCGACGTGCGGCAGCTCCCGAGCCTGCAGAGGACGCGGTTCAGGGTCTCGAGAACCGCACCCGGCGACGGGTCCCGCTCGAGCTGAAGCCGCCACGCCGTGTGCGCGACCGCCATCACGAGGCCCGCCGCCATCCCGTGCCCCGAGGCGTCCCCGAAGAGGATCGCCAGCCCGCCGTTCTCGAGCGGCTGGAACTCGTAGAGGTCGCCTCCGACGGTGTTCGCGACGCGGTTGAAGGCGCCCAGCTCGAAGCCGGGAAGGGCCGGCAGAGTCTGCGGGACAAGCTCGGCCTGGAGCTGCCGGGCCATGACGAGCTCGTCGCGGAAGCGGAGCTTGTCGACGAGCTCGAGTCCGAGGAGGAGGAGCAGCAGGACCGTGCAGACGAGGAGCGTGAAGACCGCCCAGGTGGCGTCCGCGGGCCAGCCCCCGGTGACGAGCTTCAGGAAAGCGACGACGAAGCCGGCGAGGACGACGAGGACGACGAGCCGCCTCGTCGGCGAGAGGCGCCGGACGAGTCCGTGGAGGACGGCGCTCGTCCGGAGGAGCTCCCGCCTCCAGCCGGGCCGCTCCTTCTCGATGGCCTCCCTGTACTCGGAGATGAGGACCTGGCGCGCGTCGGCCCACTCGACCGAGTAGAGGTCCGCGACGTCTCGGGAGTCGAAGGAGTCGACGGTTTCCCGGGCGAGGTCCATCCAGGCGCGTCGCGTGGCCATCTCGCTTCTTGTACGTCCCGAACGGCAGGAGGTTCAAGCCCTCCCGAGGAAATCCGACCCGGGAGAAAAAAAAGAGGCCCGCGACGCCTCCGTCGCGGGCCGTTCCGGGAACGGGTTCCGCCAGGGTCAGCGGACGAACTTCCGGATCTCCTCCTCGAGGAGGCCGGGCACGAGCGGTTCGAGCTCGTAGCGGACGCGAGCGGCCGGCTTGCCGATCTTCAGGACGCGGGTCAGGTCGATCGGCGTCCCGACGAGGACGAGGTCGCACGGGGTCTTCTCGATCGTCTCCTCGAGCTCGGCGATCTGCTGCGCGCTGTACCCCATCGCCGGGAGGATCCCCCTGGCGTTCGGGTACTTCTCGTAGGTCTCCTTGATGGAGCCGACGGCGAACGGGGTCGGGTCGACGATCTCGGCCGCTCCGTTGCGCTTCGCGGCGACGACGCCGGCGCCGTAGGTCATTCCGCCGTGCGTCAGCGTCGGGCCGTCCTCGATGACGAGGACCTTCTTGCCCTTGACCATCTCCGGCTTGTCGCACGTGGCCGGCGAGTTCGCGCGGAGGATGCGGGCCTTCGGGTTCACCTTCGCTGCGTTCGCCTCGATCGACGCGATGTCCTTCTCGTCGGCCGAGTCGCACTTGTTGATGAGGATGATGTCGGCGCGGCGGAAGTTCGCCTCGCCCGGGTGGTACGACATCTCGTGGCCCGCGCGGAGCGGGTCGGCGATGCAGATGTGGACGTCGGGCCGGTAGAACGGCAGGTCGTTGTTGCCGCCGTCCCAGAGGATGACCTCGGCCTCTTCCTCCGCCGCCTTCAGGATCTGGCCGTAGTCGACGCCGGAGTAGATGATGAAGCCGTTGTCGATGTGCGGCTCGTACTCCTCGCGCTCCTCGATGGTGCACTTGTGCTTGTCGAGGTCGGAGTAGTCGGCGAAGCGCTGGCAGGCCTGCTCGACGAGGTCGCCGTAGGGCATCGGGTGGCGGATGGCGACGACCTTCTTGCCCATCTTCTTGAGGATCGACGAGACGTAGCGCGTCGTCTGGCTCTTCCCGGCTCCCGTCCGCACCGCGGTGATGGCGATGACCGGGACCATCGACGGGATCATCGTCCGGTCGTTCGAGAGGAGCTTGAAGTCGGCCCCCGCGACGATGCAGCGCGAGGCCAGGTGCATGACCGTGTCGTGCGAGACGTCGGAGTAGGCGAAGACACAGATGTCGACCCGCTCGTTTCGGATGAGGCGCTCGAGGTCGTCCTCGGGAACGATCCGGATCCCGTTGGGATAGCGGGGGCCCGCGAGCTCGGCGGGGTAGCGGCGCCCGGCGATGCCCGGGATCTGCGTGGCGGTGAACGCGACGATCTCGACCGACGGGTCGTCGCGATACGCGGTGTTGAAGTTGTGGAAGTCCCGGCCGGCAGCGCCCAGGATCGCGAGCCGACGTACGCCTTTCACCATAGAGAGAGTCTCCTTGGGCCGCATTCTAGGCCGCTCCAACCGGGTCCGGAACCCCCCGAGGGTCGGAGCTACACTTTACACACGGTCCTGAGAACGGCTCTCCAGCTTGCTCCTCTTTGAAACAGGACCCGAGTGGGCCGGAAGGTCGACGGTGAACGTCGACCCCTCTCCCAGGCGGCTGACGACGGCGACGTCGCCCCCCATCATCCGGGCGAGCCGGCGGGTGATGACGAGGCCGAGGCCGCTCCCGCCGAACCGGCGGGTCACCTGCGGATCGGCCTGCTCGAAGGCACGGAAGAGACGGGAGATCTGCTCCCCGGTCATCCCGATGCCGGTGTCCGTCACGGAGAAGACGACCCGTTCGCCGCCGGGGCCCTTCTCACGCCGGATCCGGAGCGAGACCTCGCCGTCGTGAGTGAACTTCAGGGCGTTGCCGAGGAGGTTCAGGAGGATCTGCCGGACCCGGGTCAGGTCGGCGACGAGAAGTCCGGCCTCGTCGGCCCCCTCGACGACGAGACGGTTCCCGTTCCGCTCGGCCATCGGCCCCACCGTCTCCACGACGTCCCGGACCAGGAACGCCACGGAGAGCTCTTCCGGGAAGAGGTCGAGCTTCCCCGCCTCCATCCGGGAGAGGTCGAGAAGGTCGTTGATGAGGCCGAGGAGGTGGCGCCCGGCAGCGTGGATCTTCCCGACGTCCGCGGCGAGGCTCTCGAAGCGCTGCTCGGCGATCTCCTCGGAGAGCATCTCGCTGTAGCCGAGAATGGCGTTCAACGGCGTCCGGAGCTCGTGGCTCGTGGCGGCGAGGAATTCGCTCTTCGTCCGGTTCGCGTCTTCGGCGGCCCTCCCGGCCACCTCGGCCCGCTCCCGCTGCAGCTCGGCTTCGCCGAGAGCCCGCTCGGTCCGCTCCTTCTCTTCCCGCAGGCTCCGGGTCCTCTCTTCCACGATCTCCACGAGTTCCCGCGCGCGCGCCTCGAGCCGTGCGACCCGGAGTCGGTAGCCGGTGTAGGCGACGGCCAGCGCGAGCGTTCCGGCGACGAGCCAGAAGAGAGGCCTCTGGGTGAGACGCGGGCGAAGGCGGAACGCGAAGGAAGCCTCCGCCTCGCTCCAGACTCCGCTCTCGTTCGCGGCCGCGACGCGGAAGGTGTGCGAGCCGGGCGGAAGATGGGTGTAGTAGGCCGAGCGCCGCGTCCCGACGTCGACCCACTCGCGGTCGATTCCCTCGAGGCGGACCCGGAACCGGACCCGCGAAGGGACGCGAAAGCTGAGGGCCGTGTACTGGAACTCGAACCGCTCCACTCCGGGCTCCAGCTCGAGGAAACCTCGCGCCGGCACCGGCGTGCCGTCGACCCTCACCTCCTCGACCTGGACCGGGGGCGGGACCGGGTTGCGGAAGAGACCCGAGGGATCGACCGAAACGACCCCTTCGATCGTCGGGAAGTGAAGCCGGCCGTCCGGCCCCCGGGCGCCGGCAGGCTGGTTCGCACCGTTGCACTCGCGGTTCCGCATCCCGTCCTCGGCGCCGAAAGGACGGCACGTCACGCGCCGGACGGTGCCGCCGGCGAGGGCGTCGAGGTCGCGGAGGGATACGGCGTAAACCCCGCGGTTGCAGGAGATCCAGAGGTTCCCCTGCCCGTCCGGCAGGATGGCGAAGACCGCGTCGTCGAAGAGCCCCTCGCGCGTCGTGGCCGGACTGAAGAGGCCGTCCCGGAAGCGGTTCAGGCCACCGCCGTAGGTCCCGACCCAGAGAGTCCCGTCGGTCTCCTCGTGGATGGTGTTGACGATCTCGATCGAGAGCCCCTGGGCCCGTCCGAAGCGGGTGAAACGCCCCCCGTCGAAACGGAAGAGGCCGGCGCCGTTCGTCCCGATCCAGAGGTTGCCCTTGCGGTCCTCGAGGAGGGCGTGGACCGTCCCGTTCAGGAGGCCGTCCTCCTCCGAGAAGCGTGCAAACCGGCCGTCCGGCGAGAGTCGTGTCAGCCCGCCGCCCCGCGCCCCGAGGAAGACGCTCCCGTCCCGCGTCCCCGTGATGGAGCAGATCGAATCGCTCGCGAGGCCGTCGGCCTTCCGGATCGTCCGGACGACCCTTCCGCCGCGGACGATGCTGACGCCGCCCCCGCGCGTCCCGAGCCAGACCGACCCGTCGGGGTGCTGCCAGATCGCCTGGACACCCGGCGAGGCGAGTCCGTCGGCCATTCCAATCGTCGACACCCGGTCGCCCCGCCGGACATTCACGCCCGCCGAGTCGGTCCCCGACCAGACAGCTCCGTCCCGGTCGACGAAGACCGCCCACGCCACTTCGGCCGAGAGGCCTTCCCTGACTCCCCAGGGCGTGAACGACGCGTCGGAGAGCTTGTTCAGGCCACCGTCCTGGGTCCCGACCCAGAGCGTCCCCTCGCGGTCCTCGAGAAGGGCGAGGACGTTCCCGTTCGAGAGCCCCTGCGCGGGAGTGAAGGTCGAGAGGCGGCCAGAGGCCCAGCGGGCGAGGCCTCCCGACGTGCCGATCCACACCGTTCCGCGCCGGTCGCGCAGGGCGCAGTTCACGACCTCGCCCGGGAGACCGTCGGTCGTACCGAGGCCCTCGACGCGGCCCTCACGGAGGAGCCGCAGCCCGTGCGGCGTCCCAGCCAGGATCGTCCCGTCAGGGGCCGCGTGAAGGGACTGGACCGCATCCGTGATCCCCGCCGGAACGAACCTCTTCCCCGACCTCCGGATCAGCCCCTGTCCCGTCCCGGCCCAGAGCGTCCCGGCAGGGTCCACGACGAGGGACCGGACGGCCGCAGAGACCCCGTCCGAGGATCCCCAGTCCTTGAAGCCTCCCTCGTCCCGGCTCTGCAGGCCGGCATTCGTCCCGATCCAGAGGGTTCCCTCGGCATCTTCGGCGAGCGCCCGGACGATGTCGTCGGAAAGGCCGTCGGTCCGGCCGAACGTCCGGAACCGCCCCTCCTCCAGAACCGTGAGGCCGCCCCCTTCCGTCCCGATCCACAGGCGACCGCGGCGATCCTCGAGGAGCGTCAGTATCCGGTTGTGCCTCAGCTCGGGGGTCGACGCCTTGTCGAACACGACGAATCGGGCACCGTCGAACCTCGCGAGCCCCTCCTGGGTTCCGATCCAGACGTAGCCGTCCCGAGTCTGGACGAGCGCCTCCGCAGAGCTCTGCGGGAGCCCCTCGCGTGTCCTCCAGACCTCGTGGCGGTACTGGGTGATCGCCTTGACGGGGTCGAGAGCTTCCGCTGGAGAGGACGCGAGGAGGGCCGAGAAGAGGCCCATCGCGAGGAGGCGCGGCCCGGCCATGGCCGGACCATACAGGAAGGTGACGGCCCACCGGAATCGCCCCGGTGTGACGTTTCGCCACGCTCACCCCACCCTGGCGAACCTTCCCGCTTGACCTCCGTATCGCTTGATTGACCTTCGCCGGACTACCCCCGATCGAAGGGACACGCGCCCGTCCAAGGGCTCGACAGTTATGGAGTGCGCGCCATGAAGAAGAAGTGGATCCTCGCCTCGGCCCTCGGAATCGTCCTCGTCGGCGCCGGCGTCGTTCTCGCCTCGCGCAACGGCAAGGAGAAACCCTCCGCCGCGGCCGACAGCCTCCCGTTCCGGCTCGGGACCGTCACCGCCGAGGACCTGCAGGTGAGCGTGCGGGAGGTGGGTGTCGTCGACCCGGTGACGAAGGTCGAGGTGAAGTCGGTCGTCTCCGGCCGGGTCGTCCGCCTGAACGTGCGGGACGGAGCGGTGGTCAAGGCGGGCGACGTTCTGGCCGAAGTGGAGCCCGACGTCACCCAGGCCCAGTCGCTCTCCGAAGTCTCCGCGGGGCTCACCCAGGCCGAGCTCGGCCTGAAGGACGCCGAGCGCCAGCTGCGCGCCCAGCAGGCGCTCTGGGATGCCGGCCTCGTCGGCCACGAGACGCTCAAGGACTTCGTCGCCCGCAAGGACGTCGCGGCCGAGTCTCTCCGCGCGGCACGGGCGCGTTACCGGATCGTCGAGGACCACGGCATTCCGATCTCCTCCGCCGGCGCCTCGCAGGTGGCCCGGGTCACGAGCCCGATGTCGGGCGTCGTCATCAAGAAGGGGGTCGAGCTGGGCGAGACGGTCACCTCCGGCGTCTCCTCGTTCAACGCGGGGACCGTCCTCTTCACCGTGGCCGACCTGAAGTCGCTCATCGTGAAGGTGAACCTCAACGAGGTCGACATCGCGAAGGTCTCGGTGGGGCAGCCGGTGAGGATCACGCTCGACGCCTACCCGCAGAGGATCTTCAATGGAAAGGTCCGGTTCGTCGCACCGGCCGCCACGCTCGTCGAGAAGATCAAGGTGTTCGAGATCGAGGTCGCTCTCGACGAGCTGGGCGACTCCTTCCGGACCGGGATGAGCGCGAACGTCGAGATCCTGGGCGACAAGCGGACGAAGGCGCTCTCCCTGCCGCTCGAGGCGCTGCAGAAGCGCGAAGGCGCCACGGTGGCCTACGTCCTGAAGAAGGACCTCGATGCGAAGGCCATCGCAAAGGCGAAGGAAGGGCTCGGAGGCCGCGCCAAGTTCGTCTGGCTCTCGGAGAACTGGAAGGACTACTTCAACCCGGTGCCCGTCAAGGCCGGGATCGCCACGCTCGAGCGCGTGGAGGTCCTTGCGGGGCTCGCCACCGGCGACAAGGTCTGCCTCGAGGATCCGACCCGCAAGAAGGTCGAGAAGGACGAGGACAACTGAGCATGAGCGCCGTCATCGAGACCCGCGGCCTCACGAAGGTCTTCGGGGTGAACGGGAACGCCGTCCACGCCCTCCGGGGGATCGACCTGGAGGTCGCCCGGGGCGAGTTCGTCGCGCTCGTCGGGCCCTCCGGCTCGGGCAAGTCCACGCTCATGGCGATTCTCGGCTGCCTCGATTCCCCCACCGCCGGGGCCTACTCCCTCGACGGCCAGAGCGTCGAAGGGCTGACGGGAAGCGCGCTGGCCCGCATCCGCAACGAGAAGGTCGGCTTCGTCTTCCAGACCTACAACCTCCTTCCGAAATCGACCGTCGCCCGCAACGTCGAGCTGCCGATGCTCTACGCCGGCATCGGAGGCCGCGAGCGGCGGGAGCGTTCGCTCGCCCTCCTGGAGAAGGTCGGAATCCCCGAGAAGGCCAGCCGCCTTCCCGCGGAGCTCTCGGGCGGCCAGCGGCAGCGGGTCGCCATCGCGCGGGCCCTGGCGAACGGGCCGGCGCTCCTTCTCGCCGACGAACCGACGGGCGCGCTCGACTCGAAGACGGGGGCCGAGGTGCTCGGCCTCTTCCAGGAGCTGCACCGGCAGGGCCACACCGTGGTCCTCGTCACGCACGACCCGGCCATCGCAGCCCTCGCCGAACGCCGGGTCGAGCTCTACGACGGCCTGGTCCGCCTCGCAGAGGCGAAGGCGGCGTGACGTGCGTTTCTCCGGCGCCTTCCGCCAGCGGGTCGCCGAGGCCTGGCTCGAGATCCGGGAGAACCTCGGACGTTCCGCGCTCCAGGCGCTGGGCGTCATGGTCGGCGTCGCCTCGGTCCTCGGCGGGTTCTCGATCTCCGACAGCAACCAGCGCCGCTCCGACGAGCGGTGGAGGAAGCTCGGAGGCATCGAGCGGCTGAACGTGCAGCCGGCGGCCGCGATGCGCGACGGCAGCGTCACGGCGCTCCAGCGTGCGAACCTCGGCCTCAGAAACGCCGACGCCGCCGATGGCGAGGCCCTGAACGGCAAGGCCGTCCACGCCACGAGCGTCCAGCGTTTCGCCCGCGCGCGCCTGCGCTCGCCGTACGCCGACCAGGAACGCCAGGTGAGCGGAATCGGTGGCGACTTCCTCCCGCTGAACGGGTACGAGGTCGAGCAGGGACGCGCCTTCTCCATGACGGAGCTCGCGAGCGGCGCCCCCGTCTGCCTCCTCGGCGCCGAGGCGGCCTCCGTCTTCTTCCCCTCGGGGGACGCCGTCGGCCAGACGATGCGCCTCGGCGACTTCCCCGTCGTCGTCGTCGGCGTCTTCCGCGAGCTCGTCTTCCGCTGGAGGGACGGCGAGCCGAACGCCATGGCGTGGCGCAACAGGATCGTCGCAGTCCCGTCGGCGCTCGTGGCCGCGCGGATGCAGGGAGACCGCTACGAGCGCGTCGACCGGATGACGTTCAAGATCCCCGAGCTGAACCTGATGGAGGGCTTCGCGCGCGACCTCGCCTCGCTCCTGAAGGCGAACCACCGGCAGCAGGACGACGTGAGGATCGACGACATCGCGGCGCGCATGAGGAAACGGCAGAGCCAGGGGCAGGTCTACAACCTGATCTTCATGCTCTCCGGGATCCTCTCGCTCGTGGGCGGCGGCATGGTGAACGTCAACATCCAGCTCGCGAGCCTGAGCGAGCGGGTGCGGGAGGTCGGGGTGAGGATGGCGATCGGCGCCTCCGGCCTCGAGGTCTTCAAGGCGTTCATGACCGAGGCCGTCCTGCTGACGTCTCTCGGAAGCCTCGCCGGCCTCGTTCTCGGCGTCGGCTTCTCCAAGGGAATCTGCGTCTTCCTCGACATCCCCCTCTTCCTCGCGCCCGGGAGCTTCTTCGCGGCGTTCTTCGTCGCGAGCGCCTTCGGCGTCGTCTTCGCCCTCTTCCCCGCCTGGAAGGCCTCCCGCCTCTCCCCCATGGAGGCGCTCAGGTATGAGTAGCACCGTCGCCGCGGCCCTCCCGCTCGCCTCCACGGCCACGCGCCGGGACCGGCGCGACTCGGTACCGGCCCGTCTCGCTCTCGTCGTCGAGGTCGTCAGGGGCGGCTTCCTCGAGCTCTGGGCGCACAAGCTCCGCTCGGTCCTCACGCTGACGCTCCTGATGCTCGGCGTCTTCGCGCTCGTCGTCCTGACGTCCGTCATCGACGGCGTCGTGGACAAGGTCCAGACCGGTTTCGCGGGCCTGGCCTGGGACGGCACCGCCGTCCTGCAGGCGCGCGACCCGAAGACGACCGAGGACCAGAAGCGTTTCGCGATGTCGCCGGGACTGCGTTTCGACGACCTCCCCCGCCTCACCGTGCCTCACCCGAAGGTCACGGCGTTCCTTCCGCGCGCCACGAAGCGCACCGCTGTCCGCGTCGCGGGTGGGACGGAGCGCGCGTGGGTCACCGGGGTGACCCCCGACTACGCCGTCTTCATGAACCGCCCCGTCGCCCTCGGAAGGGGGCTGACGGCCGACGACGCCCGGCGCCGGAGCACCGTCGCCGTCGTCGGCGCCACGCTCGCGTCGAAGCTCTTCGGCGGCGCCGACCCCGTGGGACGGGACGTCGTCATCGAAGGGGTCCCCTGGCGGATCGTCGGCGTGACGGCGCCGCTCATGGTCTTCAGCGAGGAGCTCTACTACGACGCCAACGGCCTGATGGTCCCGCTCGAGACGTACGTCGTCCGCATCGACGCGAACCGGACGTTGACCCACCTGGCCGTCAAGCTCAAGGCGAAGACCGATCTGGAAGAGGTCAGCTCGGCCCTCCTCTCCCGCGCGCGCCAGGCGCACCACGGGATCGAGGACACCGAGATCAAGGACCTCGACGCCGAGGCGGCGAAAGGCTACGCGCAGTTCATGGAAGAGATGCGCTCCTGGAAGGTCGTCGTCACGTCACTCGCCGGGACGGTCCTGCTCGTGGGCGGCGTCGGCGTCCTGTCGGTGATGCTGATCTCCTACTCGTCGCGCCGCTACGAGATCGGCCTCCGCAAGGCGATGGGCGCCTCCGACGCGGAGATCCTCTTCCAGTTCCTCCTCGAGGCGCTCGTCCTCGCCTCGCTCGGGGCGCTCCTCGGAACGGTGGGGGGAGCCTTCCTCTGCCAGAAGCTCTCCCACTTCTTCCCGTGGGGCCTGGTGGTGAACCCGCTCGGCCTCGTCTCCGCGTGGGGCGTCGCACTCGGGCTGGCCCTCGTTTTCGGCCTCTACCCGGCCCTGAGGGCGGCGAAGCTCTCGCCGATGGAGGCGATGAGGTAAGGACGGGCCCGGGCGGCGTCGAGCTGTGGGCGGGACAGCGTCGCCCGGCGTCCTGGGCCGATCTCCTCCTCGCGATACCATCGACATTTCCCGCGGCGACGGGAACCCGGCCATGCAGACGAGCTCTTCACCCTCCCCTCGCCCGGACCTCTCCGTCGTCGTCGTCGTCGGGCCGTTGCGGGAGCGCGCCGCGGGTTGCCTTGCGTCCCTCCTGGCGCAGGACACGGTCGCGCGCATGGAGGTCCTCCTCGTCGACCTCCGCACCGACCTTCCGCCCGTCGCGGGGGCGGAGCACTCCGCGGTCGTCACGCTCCCCATGCCGCCCGACACGAGCTTCGCCGAGGCCCGCGTGGCGGCGATCCGTGCGGCCCGCGGCGCGGTCGTCGCCCTCGTGGAGGAGCACAGCCGCGCGCTTCCCGGCTGGGCGGCCGCCGTCCTCGGGGCGCACGCGGACGGCTGGGCCGCCGTGGCCTCCGAGATGCACGTCGCGAATCCCGGCATCGGAGCGGCCGACATCAACGGCGTGATGAACTACGGCCTCTTCGCCCCTCCCCTCCGGCGTGGCGAGGGGACGATGGCTCCCCCCTTTCACACGAGCTTCTCCCGGGCCGCGCTCGTCGGCCTCGGCGACGCTCTCGAGTCCGCCGCCTTCTCCGACATCTGCCTCTGGGACGAAGTCCGGCTGAGAGGCGGCCGCCTCTGGCAGGAGCCGGCGGCCCGGCTCGCCCACATCAACGAGACGACCCTCCGGGCTCCGCTCGTCGCCGACTACCACTTCCACCGATTCTGGGTCGGCTACAGGAAGGCGCACGAGGGGTGGTCCCTCGCGCGGACGCTGGCCGTTCTGCTCTTCGTCCCCCTCTATCCGGCCTACTACCTCTGGCTCTACGGGAAGCGGCTGCAAGAGCGGGACCCGGCGCTCGCGCGCCTCCTCTGGCGTCACCCCCTACACGTCTACCTGCGCCAGCTGGGTCCCGCCGTCGGGCAGGCCGTCGGGCTTCTCTTCGGACCCGGCGACGCGGCCCGTCGATTCACCCGCTACGAGATCGTCGAGCCGAGGGGCACCTCGGCGGGCTCCCTGTAGCGCCGTACCTCGCGTCTCGGTCCCGAGACAGGAGCCTGCCTCCTCTGGTCGGCAGCGCGATGCCGCGCCGGCCGGGCGAGCCCTGATCGAGAGGCACCCAGACAAAAGCGCCCCCGCCTTGCGGCGGGGGCGCAGAAAGCCCCGGGAAGAGGCGGATCGTTACGGGTGGATGCGGAGGTAGAGGCCGTAGCGGTTGGCCTTGTAGTCCATCGCCGACCCGTAGGAGCGTCCCTCCTCGGTGTAGTCGTCGAGGTCCCACTCCGCGGCAAGGCCGAGGGCCTTCGAGAAGTCGACCTGGGCACGGACGCGTGCCCGGACCAGGTCATATTGGAAGCTGCCTTCGTTCTCGAAGCTGCGGAGGAGTGCATCCAGGACGACGGGCTTGAAGTCGAGGGTGAGACCACCCTCCCAGGACTTGCCGCTCTCGGTGTAGGCCGAGGTCGCGGTGGCGAAGGTCTGCGGCACCCGGTACGGGATCGTCGTGTCCCCCTCGAAGAGCCCCGCGCCGAACCGGAAGCGGAGCCATTTCAGGGGAGAGACCTCGACGTCGCCGGCGTAGGTTTCCCACGTGCCGTCGTACTCGTAGCCCGGATCGTCGTTCTCGGAGTCGATGGTTTCAGCCGTCGCACCGATGCGCAGCCACTTCGCCAGCTCGTAGGAGCCGCGGAGGCGAAGCCGGTCGCGATCGAGGAAGTCGGTCCGGACGACCGCGTTGTCGGCGCTCTGCGTGACGTAGTCCACGCCGAGGGTCAGGCCGGAGTGCTTGAAGAGGAGCCCCGCGTCGAACGTCCGGACCTTGCGGTCGAAGCTGCCGCCCTGATTCCCGGGCACGACCACCTCGGAGGCGTCGTTCACGACGGTGATGTCGGCGGAATTCTCGGTGTAGCCGGCGCGGATCGAGAAGGGCCCGGCCAGCTTGAAGCTCGCGCGGACGTCCCAGATGTCCTCGACGCGCTGCATGCGGGTCCGCGACTCGAGGATCGTCGTGACGTCCCTCGGGTCGAAGCCGCTGAACGTCGTCGTCTGGCCCCAGAGGTCGTTGACGAGGGAGTAGCCGTCGAGCTCGCGGCTCCGGCGGTGGTAGCCCGCCGTGACGTCGAAGCCCTTGGCGAGGTGCAGGTCGGCGCGGATCCCGCCCCTCCAGTAGAGGGCCTCGGAGGTGGACGCGGTCGTCTCCGCGAGGGTCTTGAAGGACCGGAGAATCTCGTAGGAGACGAGGCTGCCGGAGAGGTTCTCCGACTGGTCGTCCTCGCCCTCGGCGTCCGCACGGACGTAGGTGCCCGTGAGCCGGACCGCCGTGCCGAGCTTGCCGGTGACGACGGCCGAGGTGACCGGCGTGTCGACGTCGGTGTTCCCGGTGCGCGTCAGCGACGAGAGGCTCACCGGGACTCCGAGGATCGTGCCGGGGGAGTTGCCGGCGCCCGCGCCCGGGGAAAGGGCAAGCGTCTGCTTGCCGCGGTACTGCCGCCAGCCCTGAAGGACCTGGCCCGAGACCGGACCGGCGTCGAACGCGAGGCCGACACGGAACTCGGTCTCCTTGTCGTCGAGGTCGCTCGTGAGAACGAACTCGTCCTGGCCCACGGCGTACGTGTCGAGGCCGGGGCCCGAATACTTGCTGTAGCTGAAACCGACGAGGGGACGGACGGCCTTGCCCGGGAGGATCTCGAGGTCGAGGTCCACCGAGTCGCGCTTGCGGTCGAAGCGATGCTGGCTGTCGAGGACGCCCTGCTCGAGGAAGGGGTTGGCGATGGTCGGGTAGTTGGAGTAGTGCTCGGTGCGCCGGTAGGAGGCGTTCAGCTTCCAGTAGCCGGTCCGCCCCGCCTGGAGCCGGAGCATCCCGTGGGGGCCGGTGCCGAGGTCGGCGATGTCGAGCCGGAAATTGTCGATGGCGTTCGTGCCGCGGATGTCGCCCAGGCCGAAGGAGAGGGAGCGGATCTGGAACCCCTCCTGCTCGTTGACCTGGTTCCTGAACATCTCTTCGTTGCCGGAAACGTCGGTGAAACGGTAGCCGATCTCGAGGTCGAGCGGCACGTCCTGCGCGGCAGCGACGCCGCCGAGAGCGAGCAGCGGGAGGAGGGCGGCAAGGAGGAATCGGTTGGTTTTCATCTCCGTCCCTCCTACTTCAGCAGCTTCGGCGACCGGTTGGAGCCGTGGACCGCCACGT
>CALBDV010000050.1 GCA_937927565.1 uncultured Holophagales bacterium | reverse complement strand
GGCGTCGTCAGGAAGAAGGCGACGGCGTTGTGCCCGTACCACCACTGCATCAGGGCGTCCTTGACCCCCGCGTAGGCCGAGTAGCTCCCGAACCAGGAGTAGGGCATCGCCATGCTGTTGCCGATGTGAAGGATGGCGACCGCGACGATCGTCGCGATGTAGAACCAGATCGCGACGTAGAGGTGCTTCTCGCGGCGGACCGCGATCGTCCCGAAGAAGTTGATCCCGAAGATGACCCAGAGGACCGCGATCACGACGTCGAGGACCCACGGCAGCTCGGCGTACTCCTTGGCCTGCGTGTGGCCCGTGACGAGCGCGACCGCCGCCGCCACGATGAGGAGCTGCCAGCCCCAGAAGTGGATCTTCGAGAGGACGTCGCTGAAGAGGCGCGTCTTCAGCAGCCTCTGCATCGAGTGGTAGGTCCCCGCGAAGATGATGTTCCCGATGAACGCGAAGATGACCGCGTTCGTGTGGAGCGGCCGCAGCCTCCCGAAGGTGAGGTACGGCGCGAGGTTCAGCCCCGGCAGGAAGAGCATGGCCGCGATCAGCATGCCCACGAGCATCCCGACCACGGCCCAGACCACGGCGGCCAGGAAGAAGAGCCGCGGGGTTCGATCGTCATAGCGCACGGTGTTGCTCATCGATCTCCCATCCTGTTTCGGTGCGTTCCCGAAGCGCGCGAGTCATCGTGATTCCGGCCCCCGCGGCCGGCGTGGCAGGACGCCCGCGTCCGGCGGGCCGGCAGTGGGGAGGCCAGGTATCGGTTCGGGAGGGTCGCTTCGGGAACCGTCAGAGAGGGGAGCCGGCAGGCTCGCCGATTCTCTGATGCCCTGCAAGAACAGCCCGGCAAGCGGCCCCCTCGAACCAGGATTCCCGATCTCGTTCCGCGGGGCATGTTCCGTCGCACTGCGGTGCAGCACCATCATGCAAAGACCTCAATTCAGGACCAGAAGTGGACTGATAAGCGGGCGGTGCGGCGCTCGGGTCGAAGTGAAACCCATTTCGAAACTAACGGACATGACTCGGTTTGGGTGAATCATGAGTACCCGTCGCATCTACTCGGGTTCAGCGCGCGTGATGCAAATGCATCACGCGCACTCGTGAAATCGTCGGTTTGCGTACAGAGGTCGTCGGATTCGACGGCGCCTGCCTGGCGGACCTCTCTCCCAGGTCTAGGTCGACGACGCGAGCGCCTGCACGACCTCGACGCGCCGCCTCGGCCCGTCGAGGATCGACCGGACGAGGTTCGCGGTCGTCACGTCGCCGAACGTGATCGTGTAGAAGGACGACGAGGGCTCGATGCCGAGCTCGCGCACGATTCGCCGGATCGACCGTCCCTTCCCGCGCGATTCCTTCACCCTCCCTTCCAGCTCGTGGAACCAGGCGAGCTTGGCGCGGATCGCTTCCTTGCCGCCGGTGAAGCGGGGGCGGTGGGCGCAGAGGAGGGCGTCGAAGTCGAGGCCGAGGAAACGCTCCAGGGTCGCGCAGCTCTCGTAGAAATCCTCGTCGCCGCGGAAGACCTTTATCCTTTCCGCGACAAACGCGTCGCCCGAGAGGAGCCACCCCCGTTCGGGGACGTGAAGGGCGAGCTGGTCGACGGAGTGGCCAGACGCGGGAACGACGCGTGCGGTGAGCCGGCCGAAGGGGATCTCGGGGGGGACCTCGCGGGCCTCCACGGGGTCGGCCTCTCCCCAGAGGACGTGCTGGTAGAAGCGGCGCGGGAGGTCGTGCGCGACGAGCTTCACGCCCCGCCCCGTTGCGAGGACCTCGGCTCCCAGGGATGCGAGGCGCGCGGCGTTGCCCGAGTGATCTTCGTGATGGTGGGTCAGGACGACACGTTCGACCTTCGCGCGCCGGGCGGCCGCGACGACCTCTTCCGCCACGGAGGAGATCCCCGTGTCGACGAGAGTCTCCCCAACGGCATAACAGTAGACCGGCAGGAGCTCCCGTCCCCGGTAGGTCCGCGTCATCCGGAGGACCGTGGCGTCTTCGAACGCGGTCGCTTCGAACGTGTGACCGGCGGGGAAGGGAAAGCGCCGCCAGATCGGGTCGAGGAGGTGGTAGAGCGGCCTCACACGCACCGCCGGAGCTTCAGGCGCCCGGGAGCGGTACGGCGAGGGCGCGTCCGGACCGTGCCGGAAGGACGATGTTGCGCAGCTCGCCCTCGGTGACCGCCAGCTCCTCGCCGCTGGCCGCATCGAGGAGGATCGGGCCGACGCTGCCCACGGCGAGGTCGATGCGCCGCTCTTCGTTGGAAACGTTGAACACGGCCACGACGGCGTCACCACGGTCGACGGCGCGTTCGAACGCGACGACCTCGCGTTCGGCCATGAGCGTCCGGAACGAGCCCCGCCGGAGCGCCGGGTGGGCGTGTCGCAGGGCCGCGAGCCGCTTGACGTGATCGCGCAGGACGTGGTCCCAGGACGACTCGTCCCAGGGGAAGGAGCGACGGCAGTCGGGATCGGGGCCTCCTTCGAGGCCGATCTCGTCGCCGTAGTAGATGCAAGGTGCACCGGGGAGGGTGAACAGGAAGAGAAACGCCATCTCGAGGGCGGCGAGGTCGTTTCCGGACGCGGTGAGGAAGCGGGGGGTGTCGTGGCTGCCGAGGAGGTTCAGCTGGACGTCGCGGACGGCAGGGTCGTAGAGGCCGAGGACCCGCTCGACTTCGGCGGCGAAGTCAACGGCGTCGAGGGGCCGCACGTCGCGGTAGCCGCCGACGGAGCGGACCTCGTCGAGATCGAGGTCCTTCACGAAGAAACCGAGCGCCGCCTTCGTGAGGGGGTAGTTCATCGTCGCGTCGAACTGGTCGCCCGCGAGCCACCGGCGCGCGTCGTACCAGATCTCCCCGACGAGGTAGGCCTCCGGGTTCGCGCGCTTGACGCGCCGCCGAAGCTCGCGCCAGAACTCGTCGTCGTCGATCTCGGACGGGACGTCGAGCCTCCAGCCGTCGATGCCGAACCGGATCCAGTACTCGGCGACCTCCCAGAGGTGCTCGCGGACGGCGGGGGTCCGCGTGTCGAGCTTGGGCAGGGCGGGGACGTCCCACCAGGCCGCGTAGCCGAGCTCCTCGAAGGCGGGCTTGTGCTTCTTACCTCGGCGCAGGAGCTTCGGTTCCGCGTACGCTCCAAGCGGTTTGCCGGCCCGGAGCCTCTCGAGGTCCAGGAGGAACCAGTCGACGTAGGGCGAGGCGGCCCCGTTCTCGAGGACGTGGTGGAAAGCGAAGAACCCCCGCCCGACGTGGTTGAAGACGCCGTCGAGGATGACGCGCATCCCGCGGCCGTGGGCGGCGTCGAGGAGCTCGCGGAGGGCGGCGTCGCCGCCGAGGAGCGGGTCGACCCGGTGGTAGTCCCAGGTGTGGTACCTGTGGTTCGCGGCGGAAGCGAAGACCGGGTTGAGGTAGAGGGCGGTGACGCCGAGGTCCTTCAGGTCGTCGAGCTTCTCGGCCACGCCGAAGAGATCGCCCCCCTTGAAGCCGTGGGCGGTCGGCGGGGAGTCCCATGGCTCGAGGTTCGCGGGCGCCGGGAGGCGCTCGCTTCGCGCGAAGCGGTCGGGAAAGACCTGGTAGAAGACGGCGTCGCGGACCCAGCCAGGCGTCTCGGGGCTCACCCCTCCACTATAGTCGGGCGGCAGGAAGGACGCTCATGGAGGAACCGATGCACCCAGCCGCCGCCGCCCTCGTTGCAGGCCTCGCCATCCCGGCGCTCGCCGTTGCATCCTCGACGGAGCCCAGGGTCGCGAATGCCCTCGGACCGCTGTCCGAGGCGGCACCCGGCCTCGAGGAGCTCTACCTGGACCTCCATCGGACGCCGGAGCTGTCGATGCAGGAGGAGAAGACCGCCGGCAAGCTGGCGGCGCGCCTGCGTGCTCTCGGCTTCGAGGTGACGGAGAAGGTCGGCGGGAACGGCGTCGTCGGAATCCTGAAGAACGGCGAAGGGCCGGTCGTCATGCTCCGGACCGATCTCGACGCCCTGCCCGTCGAGGAGAAGACCGGCCTGCCGCACGCGAGCCGCGCGCTCGGGAAGGACGATCACGGACAGGCGATCCCCGTGATGCACGCCTGCGGGCACGACCTCCACATGACCGTCTGGACCGGTGCGGCGACCCTTCTGGCCCGTGCGAAAGGGAGCTGGCGGGGGACGCTCGTCCTCGTGGGACAGCCGGCGGAGGAGAAGGGGGCCGGGGCCGAGACGATGCTGAAGGACGGTCTCTTCACCCGCTTTCCGCGCCCCTCTTTCGTCGTCGCGCTCCACGTAACGCCCGACCTTCCGACCGGGCAGGTGGGTGTCACGCCAGGGCCGGCCTTCGCATCCGTCGATTCCGTCGACCTGACCATCTACGGCAAGGGTGGCCACGGCGCGATGCCGCACCGGACGATCGACCCGATCCTCATCGGGGCGAGGACCGTCGTCACGCTGCAGGCCCTCGTCTCCCGCGAGAAGAGTCCGTTCGAACCGGCGGTCGTCAGTGTCGGGTCGTTCCAGGCCGGGGCGAAACACAACGTCATCCCGCCCGAGGCGCGGCTGAAGATCACCGTCCGCGCCTACAGCGAAGCGGTGAGGCAGGCCCTGCTCGATGGGATAAGACGCGTCGCGTCCGCCGAGGCGATGGCGGCGGGCGCGCCCGTGCCGCCGGAAGTGGCGATCGTCGAATCGACGCCCGGCGTCGTCAACGACGTGCCGCTGACCGGACGGCTTCGGAGCGCCTTCTCTGCGGCGCTCGGTAGCCCTGCCGTCATCGACTTTCCGCCGTCGAGCGTCAGCGAGGACTTCGCCTACTACGGCCGCGAGGGCGTGCCCGCGTCGATGTTCTGGCTCGGCGTGGCACCGCCCGCCGCCCTCGCCGAGGCGAAAGCGGCCGGGAGGGCGCTCGCGCCGCTCCACTCCGCCGAGTTCTCTCCCGACTACGCCCCGTCGATCCGCGCCGGTGTGACGGCGCTCGTTGCGGCGGCGCTGGAGCTGATGCCGGCGCGCTGAGGCACCTTCGGGACCCGTCCGTTACCGGCCCGGTCCGGTGCCAGAATCCGGAAGATGAGCGTCCACGTCGGACTCGCCCGCGTCGCCGCAGGCCTGCACCGCCTGACGGCGCGGGCGGAAGAGGACGTCCCCTCCACCCGGAAGGCCGCGGTCGCGGTGATCCTTCGCGACGGCGACCTCGGCGTCGAGCTCCTTTTCATCCGCCGCGCCGAGCACCCGCGCGACCCGTGGTCGGGTCAGATGGGGCTGCCGGGCGGCCGCGTCGACCCCGACGACGCCTCCCCGCTGGCCACGGCCCTCCGCGAGACGCGCGAGGAGATCGGCCTCGACCTGGCGTCGCTCGGCCGTCCGCTCGGACGGCTCTCGGAAGTGCGCACTCACCTGCCGCTCGGGTCGGTGCCCCACAGCGTCGTCCCGTTCGCCTTCGCGGTCGACGGAGACCCGCACCTGAGTCGGAACGAGGAGGTCCAGGAGGCGCTCTGGGTCCCGCTCTCGTTTCTCCTGGACCGCGGCAACCGGAGCGCCTTCACGTGGGTGAGGAAGGGCCTGCCGCTCCCGATGCCCTGCTACACGTTCCAGGGGCGGGTCATCTGGGGCCTGACGCTGAAGATCGTCGACGAGCTGATCGAGGTGGCCGGGGGGTGACACCCGGGCGCCCGGTCACAGCGGCGGCGGGGCCTGGTCGGGACGGGAATCGGCGACGGCTCACCCCGTTCACGCTCCCGGCGATCTGAGCCTGCGCCCTGCCACGATCTGGAAGCCGCTCACCGACAGATCGCTTCCCTTGAGGCCCCGCTCCTCTCCGGCCGGAGCGAGCGAGAGGCGCCACTGGTAGAGGCCGGAGAGGAAGGGGCTGAGGAGAGTGGCGAGGGCGTCGAAGCGGCCGGAGGACTCGTACCTCAGCGCGCTCGCCTCGTCCTGCCAGAACGTGACCGAGAGCGCCTGGGATTTCCCGCGCAGCCCCTCGACGAGGTAGGTCGCGAGGCAGCCCGGGATCTCGAGGAGTGAGGGGGCGATCTTCTCCTCGTAGGTCTCCTTCAGCTCGTGGAACCGGGCCGGCTCGACGCGATGGTCGACGATGCGGAGATAGAGGGCCGGGCCCTCCGTTCCGCCTTCCGCATCCCGCGCCACCTCCACCGGGAACGTCTCGACCTCGGGGTCGGGGAGCGGCGGCCGCTGGCCCGAAAGAGACCGTCTCAGGTCGGCCTTCCACTCGGTTGCGGCGGCAGCCAGGTACGGGTCGGCTCCGTCGAGGAGGTCGTCGTAGAGGCCGCTGTTCACGTAGGCGTCGGCGTGCGCGGCGCTCTCCCAGAGGGTGAGCGAATCGAGGCCTCTGGCGGCGGACTCGGCCGTGGGACGCAGGAGCGCCGCGTAGAGGCACCCGTCCGTCTGCTCGAGCGCGGGCAGGATGCGCTCCTCGTAATACTCGCGGAAGCGCCAGAGAGCGCCCTCCCTGACCTTCGTACGGACGACGCGGAGGAACATGCCGGCGCTCCTCAGAGGCTCCGCCGGACGATCACGAGCGTCCGGTCGTCGTGAAAGGGGACCCCGCGGGCAAACGCGTCGAGATCGCGTTCGAGGCCGGCCGCCATTTCACGGAGCGGGAGGTGACGGTGGCGAGACGCGGCTTCCACCAGCCCGTTCTCGCCGAACTCCTCCTCCTCGGGATTCAGGGCTTCGGTGATCCCGTCGGTGTAGACGAGGAGCGTGTCGCCCGCTGCCATCGTCAGGTCCCCTTCCCTGTATCGGGCGCCGAGGATGAGGCCGAGCGGGACGCCGTTCGACTTCAGCCATTCGGCCTCGCCGGAGGCGCGAAGGAGGAGCGCCGGGTTGTGCCCGGCGTTCGTCCAGCGGAGCCGGCCGGTGGACGGCTCGAGGATCCCGAGGAAGGCCGTCGCGTACTTCTCGGGAGGCGTCCGCTTGAAGAGGAGCGTCCCCACCTGCTCGCAGATCCTGTCGGGCGGGTCGTTTCCTTCGAGCGGAAGCGCCGAAAGCGCCTCGAGCGACGCGGTCAGGAGGGACGCGGCGATCCCCTTGCCCGAAACGTCGGCGACGAAGAACGCGAGGTCGGACCCGTCGCCGCGGAGGAGCGCCTTGTAGAAGTCGCCCGACACCCCTCGGGATGGCAGCGTCCCGCCGTGCAGCTCCCAGCCGGGAACCGGTGGAAGGGAGGCGGGCAGGAGCGCGACCTGGATCTGGCGCGCCAGGCGGACCTCCTGCTCGAGCTTCTGGCGTTCCATCGCCTCCGCGACGAGCCGCACGTTCCGGATGCGAAGGGCGGCCACCGATGCGAGCGAGACGAGGAGCTCGAGGTCCTCGTCGCGGAAGCTCCGGACGCCGAGCGCCGCACCCACGACGATCATCCCGAGCGCTCCCTGCGCGTCGAGCAGCGGCGCGGCGATGAAGCTGCGCAGCCCCGACATCATCAGGCTCTTGCTCTCCGAGAAGCGCTGGTCCACGGACGAGTCGACGACGTGGGCCACCATCCCCTTGTCGATGACCTCGTGGAGAAGGCTCTTCGAGTGCATCGGCCTCGACTCGCGCCCCGGCGTCGAGCGGCGGGCGGCGCAGATGTCGTTCCCGGACGTGTCGCGCAGGTAGATCGCCCCCTCCTGCGGCTTCAGGTGGACGAAGGCGCGGTCGAGGATCAGCTCGAGCAGCTCCTCGAGCGAGATCGAGCTCGCGAGCGCCTGGTTGACCTGGTTGAGCATGTGGAGCCGGCCCTCGGCCTTCTTGTTGGCGGCACCGACGCCGGAGACGTCCGTCGAGCCCGACACGGACTGGAGGAGGTCCTTGGCCGAGCGGTAGATGACCGAATCGCCGGAGGGCGAGCCCTCCTCGCCGTGGATCTCCAGGGTGAGAACGCTCCCGCCGAGCGAGATGGTGTCCCCGTCACGCACGCGCCGGACTCCCTCGACGGGAGCTTCGTTCAGCCGGGTCCCGTTGTGCGAGCCGAGGTCTTCCACCGTCCAGCCCTGGTCGTCCCTGCGGATCCGGGCGTGCTCGCGCGACATCGCCCGGTCGGCAAGGGCGAGTCCGGCGCGGGACGAACGGCCGACGACGACCTCGTCCCCATCCACGTCGTGCTCGAAGCGGCGCCCATCCGCGGACACCACGCGCAACCGGAGCGTCATCCGTACCTCCCGTTCGTACTCTGCCTGTGGGGAGTCTAGCGGAGGTCGCCGGGCCGCGCGGCCGGGGCCCGGGGCACAACGTCGCGAGAGAGGAAGCCGACGGCGGGTCGGATGAGGAGGATAATCAGAAGACGAACCAGCCCCTCTCTCGCGGAGTCGTCGCGGAGGTGACCATGGCAAACACAGGGCAGCGCCGGCACAGGCGCTACGAGGTCCAGGATGTCCACGGGGCGCTTCTCTTCCGGACGCAGGTCAAGGTTCGGAACCTGAGCGTCTCCGGACTCGCGCTCGAGACGCCCGAGCGGCTGCAGCTCGGACGGACCTACGCCATTCGCCTCGCGGGAGACCACGACGCAGTCGACGTCTCCGGGACGATCCGCTGGTGCCGCCTCGCAAGCGCGCGGCCGACGGCGGGTGGCGAACCACGGGCGGTCTACGAGGCGGGCCTCGCCTTCGAGGGGGTCTTCTCGGACCTGGCGAAGGGGCTGCTCGGGTTCCTCGAGCACCACGTCGTCCTCTCGCCGCACCAGCGGCTGACGGGGCGCTTTCGCGCGGAGGCTCTCCGCCCGGCCGAGCTCGAGGCGCGCTACGGCTTCGAGGTCCTCAAGCTGAGCCTCTCGGGAATGCTCGTTCGGACGACCCTGGAGGCATCGCTCGGCGACACCTTCGAAGTGGAGCTCTCCCTCCGCGACGGCGTCGTTCCTCTGCACGGACGGGTCGCGTATTTCCAGCGAGACGATGCCGCGAAGGGCGAGGTGGCGACGCAGCTCGGGCTGGAGTTCGTCGACGTGCCCGAGAGCGCCCGGAGCGCCCTCGCGAAATTCATCGCGAGCGAGCTGGAGAACGGACGCGGAGACGCGGCCCGCTCCGGCGGCGTCCCGCCAGCCGCCTAGAATCGACTCCCACGGCCGGGGCGCAAGCGGAATCGACGCGCTCCGGCGGTGCGGGGAGGCTCGATGCGGATCGCGACCTGGAACGTGAACTCGGTCAAGGCCCGGAAGGAGAGGCTCCTGGGATTCCTGGCGCGGCACCGGCCCGACGTCGTCTGCCTCCAGGAGCTGAAGACCGAGGAGAAGGGCTACCCGTTCGAGGAGCTGCGCGCGGCCGGGTACGAGAGCGCCGTCCTCGGACAGAAGACCTACAACGGAGTCGCGATCCTCTCTCGCGAGGCCCCGGGCGACGTGACGACCGGGTTCGGGGACGGCGGCGACGAAGCCCAGGCGCGCCTCGTGGCGGCGACGGTGGGTGGCTTGCGCATCGCCTCGGCCTACATCCCGAACGGCAAGGAGGTCGGCTCGGAGAAGTGGCCCTACAAGCTGGAGTGGCTCGAGCGCCTCGTGGCGTGGTCGAGCCGGCAGGCGGGGGGGCCGCCGCTCGTCCTCTGCGGGGACTTCAACATCGCCCCGGAGGAGCGCGACGTCGCCAACCCCGCGGCGTGGGCCGATTCCGTCCTCTGCCACCCGGACGTGCGCTCGGCCTGGGGAGCGCTCCTCGCGGCCGGCCTCGTCGACTCCTTCCGCCTCCATCACCAGGAAAGCGGCCTCTTCTCCTGGTGGGACTACAGGATGCTCGGCTTCCCGAAGAACGACGGGCTGCGGATCGACCACGTTCTTCTCGCCACGACGCTCGCGCCCCGGTGCACGGGCGCCTTCATCGACCGGGACGAGCGGAAAGGGAAGCTGCCGTCCGATCACGCACCCGTTTTCGCCGAGCTGGCGTAACGCAGCCCGTGAGGACCTCGACGAGGCCGCAGGGAGTCAGCGAGGCGGCTTCTTCGCGGGTGCGGTGGGCTTCGGCGGGTTCTTCAGGAGCTTTCGGATCTCCGGCTTGACCGGATGTCCCGGCCGCCCCTTCAGGAGCGTGGCGCGGTCGGCCCTCACGTCGGCCCCGGCGAGCAGGAGGAGCCGGACGACCTCGACGTGCCCGTTCCAGACCGGGAGCCAGATGGGCGCCGCCCCGCCCGTCCCGCGGACGTTCGGGTCGGCCCCCTTCCCGAGGAGGAGCGCGACGGTCGGGGCGTGGCCGCTTTCCGCGGCGAGGAAGAGCGGCGGTGCGAGCGGCGGTGCGGCGAGAGCCGGGCTCGCCCCGGCCTCGAGCAGGAGACGCGCGGCGTCCCACGACTCGGCGGCACAGGCCCGCTGCAGGGGCGTGCCGCCCTGGCCCTTCGCCGGATCGGCGGCCTGGTCCGGGTCTGCCCCGGCTCCGAGGAGGGTGGCCAGGGCGGCGAGGCTCGATGACTCGGCTGCCACGGTGATCGGCGGCTCGCCTCCGGGGGCGTCGTCCGGTTTCGCTCCCCGCTGAAGGAGCCGGGCAACGACCGCGGACCGGTCGCTCCCCGAGGCTTCGAGCAACGCGCTGTTGCCCCATTGGTCGCGCGTCGCCGCGGGCATTCCTGCCTCGAGAAAGAGGTCGACGAGAGCGAGGTCTCCCTGCGCGGCGGCGGCGAGGAAGGCGTGCGCCTCGAACGGAACGTCCCTTTCCGCAAGGGCCTGCCGGGCCCTCTCCGCAGGCGCCAGGGCGCGCGCGGGGGGAGGCGCGGCGGCCGCGAGCAAGGGCCCTCCGGCCGCGCCGGCCAGAACGGCGAGCGCGGCCACGAGCCGACGGACCGAAGGGCGACCGGAGCAACAGGCCATGGAACTCCCGTGCCCGGCCATTCTCGCCCGAAGGAGACCGGCCGGGATCCGGGTTGTTCCCGCGGGGCTCAACCCTTCGGGATCCTCCCGGCGTTCGCCGCGAGCCAGGCGTCGAACGTCTGGAGCGCGGGATTGAGCGAGCGGCTCAGCTCGAGGTCGCGAAGCGTGCAGAAATCGTCGCTGAAGTCCCGGTTGAACTGGAACATGTTCGCGAGGTCGTCCGCGCCAGGGAAGCCGAAAGTCCGGTAGACCTCGGGCGGGACGTAGGCATACGCGACCTCTTCGCCGAGGGCGCGGGAGAGGCCGGCCGCCATCTCCACGCCGGTGAGGTGCTCTCCGGCGACACCGACCGTCTTTCCCGCCAGCTCCCCGCCGCGCTGGAAGACGCCGTAGGCGCACCTGCCGATGTCCTCCACTGCGATGCCGGGGAGCTTGCGGTCCGCCATCGGGAGGACGAACGCGAGCTTTCCGTCTGCGCCGCGCTTCGGTTCCATCCCGAAGTGGATCAGGTTGTCCCAGTAGAACGACGTGTGAAAGAACGTCGTCGGGACGCCCGAGGCGGCGAAGAGGGCGTTCGCCTCTCCCTTGGCGTCGAAATGCGGGACCTTGTATCGGCCCATCAGCGTCGGCATCCGGTCGTCGTCGAGGGGGACGAAGCGGCGGGTGTCTTCGAGCGTCGACCAGACGACGTGCGAGACGCCCGTCTCGCGGACCGCGCGGGCAAGCGCGCCGGCCTGCGCCAGCTCTTTCTCGGGGGAGAAGTGCTCCCAGAAGTTCGTGACGCAGAAGGCGCCGTGGGCCCCGGCAAACACCGCGGCCAGGCTCTCGGCGTCGTCGAGGTCGGCGCCGACGACCTCCGCTCCGAGCCCCGCGAGGGCCTGGGCCTTGTCGGAGCGGGTGTTCCGGGTGATGGCACGCGCGGCGAACCCCCCGGAGGGGTCGGCGAGGATGGCCCTCACGAGCCCTCCGCCCTGCGCTCCGGTCGCTCCGACGACGGCGATGACTTTCTTCTCGGCCATGGCTTCGCTCCCTTCGCCCGCGTTCGGGCTCTCGCTCTTTCCGATCGGGACGTGCGGGGCGGATGGTATTCCCCGTTCCCCCGCGGACGCGAGAGCGCGTTTACGCACCCGGACGGGGAGTTCGCGCCTAGAATCCCCGCACTTTCCAGTTCCGGAGGTGTTCCATGGCTCGCAGCCCCCTCTTCCGATCGCTTCGCCGTGCTCTCCGCCTCGCCGCACTCCCGGCGGGAACGGACCCGGTCATTCCCGCGCAGGGGACGGGCACTGAAGGATTTCTTCGCCCTTCGCGGCGCGAGGCCCTCCGGATGGGAGGCGTCGCCCTCGCGGGCATGGCCGCGGCACGCTGCGCCTCGGTCGTCCCGGTGGCCAGCGGGCCGGACGAGGTCCTCGTCGTCGGAGGCGGCGTCGCCGGGCTGACGGCGGCGTGGCGCCTGAAGCAGGCGGGTGTCGCCGTACGAGTCCTCGAGGCGCAGGAGAGGGCCGGCGGCAGGATGCTGAGCCTGAGGGGACACTTCCCCGAGGGCCTCGTGGCCGAGCTCGGCGCCGAGCTGATCGACACGGACCACGCGAGCCTCCGCGCGCTCGCCGCCGAGCTGGGGCTCGAGCTGGACGACCTCCTCGTCGAGCCGCCGGGTGTTTCGGAGACGCTCTACTTCGCCGGGGCGCGCCGGAGCGAGGCGGAGATGGTCGCGGCGATGCGTCCCGTCGTCGAGGCGGCCCGCCGGGACCTCGCCCTCCTCGGCGAGGAGCCCGACGCGAGCTACCGGGGCCCGGAGTCCGCGCGGCCTCTCGACGCCCTGTCGATCACGGCCTGGCTCGAGAAGGCCGGAATCTCGGGCTGGGCGAAGACGCTCGTCGAGGTCGCCTTCGAGTCGGAGTGCGGGCTGCCGCCGGGCGATCAGAGTTGCCTGAACTTCCTCCTCTTCGCCAGCTTCGAGCCGGACCACCCGAAGCTCTACGGGGACAGTGACGAGCGCTTCCACATCCGCGGCGGGAACGACCAGGTCCCGTCGAAGCTCGCGGAGAAGCTCGGAGACGCGGTCCTGCGGGGGACCCGGCTCGAGGCGCTCCGGACGGGAAGCGACGGGCGCTACGTGGCG
>CALBDV010000049.1 GCA_937927565.1 uncultured Holophagales bacterium | reverse complement strand
ATCGGAGGACGGGGCGGCAATGCGGAGCAGCGTCGTCCGAGACCGAAGGAGCCGTGCGACCCGTTCGTCCAGGACTTCTTCGAGGTCTCTCGCGCTCGTGACCACGACGGGCCGCTCCGAGCCGAGGTGCGATTCGAGGAGCCGCCGGCTGGCTTCACTCGCGCCGTCCATCCGTTCGAGGACGAGGAGGCGACTCCGCTCGATCGCCGCCGCCTCCGTCGGGCCGAGCGGCAAGGCTGCGCTCCGCCGATGCACGTGGACAGCCGCTTGCGCGAGGGCGTCTGCCACCGTGCGGCTCGCGAGCGTGAGAAGCCGCGCCGAGCCTCCTGTGATGAGGAGCCCGTGCCCGTCGACGAGCCGCATCGGAAACGCCCGGACGTAGCGGCGGATGGCCTCCGTGGCACCCTCGGGAAGTCCCGTGCTTCGCTTCTCTGGGAGGGCGAGCACGCCCTTCTCTTCGTCGCCGACCGGATACTCGTAGCGCAGGTGCGCCCAGACGAGATCCTTCATCGTCGGCACGTCGCCGAACAGCCGCGTGACCCTTGCGATCGTTTCCGCAGTGAGCCACCGCCGGCCGCCGCGGGCGTGGACGAGGACGGAGCGGTTCACACCGAGGTTGCGCGCCAACTCTGCCTGACTCCAGCCACGCTTGGCTGCGAGCCGGTGGATCTCCGTCACGAGGTCTGCCGTGTGGAGCATGGAAGGGGGAGGTGGTCGGCGGATGTGCCGCGATCCTGCCCATCTTCGAGCCTGCCTACGAGGAACCGGGACGTTCGTGCGACCGCGTGTCCCATCTCCCGGCGAGGCGACTGTGCTCCACTGCCGCCGGTGTGGGACACCATGTCCCCCATATGACGAGGCCGAAGAGGAAAGGAGCGAATGCTCACCTACTAATAAGCCACAAATACGAAGGTGTGTAAAGACCTACCGGCCGTGATTCGTGGGAGCCGAATGCGCCCACTTCCATTCCGAGCCGCCGCGTCCCGGCCGGAGAGCGCCCCGACGCCCTCAGGTCGAAGAGCCCTGCGTCCCACGGTCTCGAAACGTCGTCGGCCCCGCGCGCAAGAGGCGTCGCGAGTCCACCCTGGTCGCGATGCCCCCCAACATCTTCCCACCGGTATCCGACGGGTCGATGAGCGCCGCTGGCTCCCGGCCGACCACGTCAGACACAGTCTTTCGCCCAGGGGTGCGGTCCCGCCGGCCGCGTCCCGATGCCGCGCCCGGCGACAGCGGGCGCACACCTACGCGTGCGCCCTCGCCCGGTGTCCGCGTGCGCCTCGAGCCGGCCAGGAAGCCCGCGACGCCGGTCGCGCGAACCGACGGCCCCACCCTCCCGCGTGATCGCGCGATCCTCCTTCGGCTCGCGCGCCTGCGGGTCCTCTCGCTAGCCGAGCTCCAGGCCCTCGTCTTTCCGGGGAGAGATCGCTCTCGTCTCAGTCGACGCCTCACGGTCCTCGAGGAAGCGGGCTGGATCCGTAAGTGGGAGGAACCGCGGGAGCGTGGGGGCCGCTTTCGCTTCATCGTCCCGACCGACGTCGGCCTCGCCTGGGCTCTTCGTCGTATCGAGGAGCAATCTGCCGGCTTCGCCCACGGGCGTCTCCTTGCGACGATGCTCCGGACGAACCGAGCTGCGCCGGTCGTCCTTCCTCCAGGGCGCATCCCGTCCTTCCTCCCGCACCTTTCCGAGGTGAATGCTGCCCTCGTCGCACTCCTTCTGGCGCCCTCTCTCGGCGTGACCTGGGCCTCGAGCTGGCCACGGCCGTTTCCTGTCGGCGTAATCGGTGGGCACCGGCTCCCTCAGCCAGATGGCGTCGTCCTCCAGGCGCCGGACGGCGCACCTGCTCGGCTCCTCTTCTTCGAGCACGACCGCGCGACGGAGAGCGTCCGCTCCTTCGCCCGAACGAAGGTCGACCGCTACCGATCGCTCGCGGCGCGTCCCGCCCTTCTCGAGGAGCTCACGGGATTTCGCAGGTTCTCGGTTCTCGTGAGCGTTGCTGGTGCGAACCCGAGCGAGACCGATGGCCGCGTCTCTGCGCTCCGCCACCTCGTCTTGGAACGCTTCGCCGTACCGATCATGTCCGTCTTTCGGTACAGCGATCTCTTCGATGGCCCGGACGCGATCCGCTCTGCCGTGGGTCCGGGTGTCCCACCCCCTGCGCGGACGGTAGCCACTCCGCGCCGTCGTCCCTGAGACGCCCCGTCGCTCCCTCGATCCCGGACCTGCCGATCGCGCCCGAATCAGGCTTCACTCCGGCCGTCACATCGGTTCGCCGAACGATCCTTCCCATCTCGGGCCACACACGTCGTCCTCTCCTGCGCAGGGACTGACGACCCTCTCCGGCGGCCGACGCGGCGTTCTCTCTGCGGCCTCTCTCGTTTGAGATTCGGCCCCTGGCTCAAATAGTCAGCAGACGCGCGCCGGTCGCCCGAGGGCGTTCTCGCCCTGATTCCACGCACGAGAGGGGACGACCGTTGTGGCAGATACCGATTCCAATTCCGCGTCCGATTCACTGGCGTCCGCGCCACCGCAGTCACCACCGCGCGCCGGCCGCGGCGAGATTCTCAGCGAGACCTCCACCATGCCGGGAAGCTCCTTCAGCCTCCCGGCCCGTCGCACCTGCCCAGGGGCAATCCTCACCGAGAACTCCGTCTGCCTCACCTGTTACGCCGACGGCCGCCACCGATACCGCTGGCGCGCGGTGAGAGACGCCCAGGCCCGCCGGTTCGCCTGGACCCTCGGCGCTCTCACATCCGGCCGGTTCGTACCGGTCCTCGCTGACCGGATCGCCTCGCGCCACGAGCCCTACTTCCGTCTCCACGACGCAGGCGACTTCTTCAGTCCCGCCTACGTCGAGGCGTGGGGCGAGATCGCCCTCGAGCTTCCGCGCGTCCGCTTCTGGGCACCGACGAGGAGCTGGGCGATTGACGCCCGCGCTCGCACAGACACCGATCCGCTCCTCGTCTCGCTCCGGCGCCTCGCCTCGCGGCCGAATGTCACCGTTCGCCCGAGCGCTCTCTTCATCGGTGACGATCCTCCGGTCATCTCAGGCCTCGCCGCGGGAAGCACCGTCACAGCCGACCGCTCCCGCGCCACCTGCCCCAAGTTCCTTCGGCGTCCCCCCGCCTGCGGCGACTGCCGTCGCTGCTGGGACGAGCCACTCGTCTCGGTGACGTACCTGAAGCACTGACCGCAATCCGTCGCGGGGCCCACCAGAACCCGGCCATTCCACGGCCCGGGCCGATGAGCGCCCGGCCGAGAAGAGAAGGAGGTATCCCTTGTCTCCACCCGTCTCGCCCAAGTGGGCAGAGCTCCTCGAGCAGGCCGTCAGCCGGCCTGGCCTCATTCTCGAGGCGTACCACCGTTTCCACGGCTACAGCCTCGGCAATCAACTCGCCGCCGTCTTCCAGTGCCTCGTCCGCGAGATTCCTCCTGGCCCTATCGCAACGCTCCAGCGTTGGAACGAGCTCGGGCGGCGCGTGAAGCCAGGAGAGAAGGCCCTCGTCCTCTGCATGCCGGTCAGCGTGCGCGCGAAGCGGGACGACGCTCGGCGTTCCGAGCCCACGGAGGACCAGCCGGGCCTGAAGACGATCTTCATCTGGAAGCCCCGGTGGTTCGTCCTCGCCCAGACCGACGGCGTGCCTCTCGCCGACACCATCGAGGTCCCCACCTGGAATGCCGACGCAGCCCTCGAGGCCCTCCACGTCTCTCGCGTCCCGTTCACATCGACGAACGGCAACGTCCAGGGCTACGCCGAAGGCCGCTCTGTCGCCGTCAGCCCGCTCGCCGCGCTCCCGGCCAAGACCCTCTTCCACGAGCTCGGGCACATCCTCCTCAACCACACCGCCGAACGCGGGGCCGACCGGCCCGATCTCCCGAAGACCCTCACGGAAGCCGAGGCCGAAGCGGTCGCCCTCCTCTGTCTCGAGGCTCTCGATCTTCCCGGCGCCGACTACGCCCGCGGCTATATCCAGTCCTGGTACGGCACCGGCCAACCGCTTCCCGAGCACTCGGCCCAGCGGATCTTCAAGGCCGCCGACACCATTCTCCGTGCTGGCCGAGGAGCGCCAGAGCGCCCGGCCGTTCTGCGAGGTGCGGCGTGATCCCCGACCTCGCGACCCTCGACCTCTCAAGAAGGAGCCGCCCATGTCCGAAGCCACAGCGTCCCTCTGCGAGGACTGCGGTGCGGACGATGACGTCCGCACGTACACCGACCCCGAATCCGACGAGCCCGCCGCACTCTGCCGCACGTGCGCGCGGAACCTCTATGACGACGACACGGACGTCACGGCCGGCCTCTCGAATGCCGAGGAGGACCCGGACGAGGAGTTCCGAGACACCTGCATCACGGCTGCCGACTACTACCGCGAAGGAGACTACTGATGCGTGCCCTTCCGAGAACCGACTGCGTCATCTGCGGCGACGACGGCGCGATCGAGCGCTTCAGCCTCGGGGCGTACTACTCGAGGCTCTGCGACCGGTGCTGGGACCTCGCGCCCGTCCGGAAGGGGGGACCGGAAGCGTTCGACCCGCTCGACGCCGGCGAGTCCCTCGATCCCGACGGCGCAGAGGTCTGGTGACGTCATGCTCGCCTTCCCGGACTCCTTCCTCGAACCCGATGGGCGGTTTCGCTCCGTCATCCCCGCCGACTTCGTCCCCGTCCTGTACATCACCGTGGACGGCTACCGGCGCTGTGCCACGTGCGTCAACGGCGTCGCGGCGTTCCTCGATCCGCTCTCCACTGATGAGCGCCGCTGGTCGGTCGTGGACTACGAACTCCTCTACGACGGGCCGGGCGAGAAGTGCGACCACTGCCACGCCAGGATCGCAACGCTCCACGGCGAGAGCGATGAGGACCACGGCGTCGACGACTCGTTCTAGAGGTGCGCCATGGCCCGCCACGGTCTCTACCAGCCCTTCATAGAAGACCGAAACGTCCGCCGCCTCTACCGCCTCAAGGTCGAGCACTGCGAGCGCACAGGACGGAAGCTCCCGATGACCGTCCTCGTGAATCGAATCCTCGACGACTTCTTCGACGCCGAGGATCACGACGCGGCGCTCGCCTCCGCCCGCTCTCTCCCGATCACTGCTCACCACGCCGACGAGGTACTGACGTGAGAGGCATCCACCCCACCGAGCCCTCTCCCTTTTCTACGCTCCGTTCGTTCCTCGGGTTCCTCGACGACGCCGCGGTCGCCGTCGATGCGCTTTACAAGATGGGCGACCTCGTAGCGGCCGAAGACCTCGACGCCATCGTGGCGGACCTTGAGGCCCTCCTCGAGGACACCGGCGACTACGAGGAGGGCGGCGACCTCGAGAACGACCTCCTCTCCGAAGTAGATGAGGATGGCGCCCACGAGATCGCGACCGAGCTCCCCGAGGACGAGACCCACGACGACGACCTCGACTTCGCCTGGGAGCGCGGACCCTACGATCCCAACTGCATCGCCCGCTTCAACGACGACTCAGACGGCGACCTCGAGTTCCTGTTTCTCGCGGAGAGCGAGTCCGCCCACCCGTAGACGCCCGTCTTTCCAGGGGGTCAGCTGTGTAGCTGGCCCCCTTTTCTTGATCACCGAAGCGTCACCTTCCCCTGGACGCCTGGTCGGCAGGGCCGCAAACTGCCGATGTAATCTCCCCACCACATGGTCGAGAAGAAGACTCCACAGGGTGACTCCGCCGGTCCGACCGGATCCTCGGAGCTCCTCCTCTACACCACGCCCGACCGCCAGACCCGGATCGAGGTACGGCTGGAGGGCGACACCGTGTGGCTCACCCAGCGGCAGATGGCCGATCTCTTCCAGACCTCGGTCCAGAACGTCAACCTCCATGCCCTCAATGTGTTCGCAGAGGGTGAGCTGGAGCCGAATGCAGTTATCAAGGAATCCTTGATACCTGCTGCCGACGGCAAGAGCTACCGGACGAAGCTCTACAACCTCGACGTGATCATCTCGGTTGGCTACCGGGTGAAATCCCACCGGGGCACCCAGTTTCGCATCTGGGCCACCCAGCGGCTTCGGGAGTACATCGTGAAGGGCTTCGCCCTCGACGATGAGCGCCTCAAGGACGTCAGGTCCCTCCCCGGTGGCCGGGACTACTTCGACGAGCTCCTCGAGCGCATCCGCGACATCCGGGCCTCGGAGAAGCGCTTCTACCAGAAGGTCTGCGACATCTACCGCACCGCGATCGACTACGACCCTGCCCACGATCTGACGCAGAACTTCTTCGCCACCGTCCAGAACAAGCTCCACTGGGCCATCCACGGCCGCACCGCCGCCGAGGTCATCGCCGAGCGCGCCGACGCCTCGAAGCCGAACATGGGACTCACCACCTGGAGGGGCGCGCCATCCGCCCCGATCCGAAAAGCCGACGCCAAGGTCGCAAAGAACTACCTGTCCGAGCAGGAGATTCGGACCCTGAACCTCCTCGTC
>CALBDV010000048.1 GCA_937927565.1 uncultured Holophagales bacterium | reverse complement strand
GCATCTCCGCCGACAGCGTTCCCGCCAGCACCAGGCCGGCCGTCGCCATCACCGAGAGAAGGCTCTTTCTGTGGTAACTCACTTGTCCTCGCCTCCTATCTCTGTACGTGAATCGTGGGTGACATCACGAGCGGTTGTCCCGGTCCGGGCGAAGGTCCCCTTATCGAGTCGCTGGCGGAGATCTGCCCTGAAGGAGAACCGGCATTGCCGTTTCCCGGCGAGCCGGCTGCACGGACTCGTGCCACCTCACCGGATCCCCCGGAGTTCACGACGAGCGTCGAGGGAAGATGCAGGGCAGGCGGGCCGCGGTACGCGCCTGGTCGATGCGCTGGCGTGGCGCTCCGACAAGCCGTTTTCGTGCGCGGCGCTCGTCACCGTAAGCCCTCACCCCCGGCGACCCGAGGGCGTCGGATGACCTCGAGTCGGTGGAGTCACGGGTACTGCGACGCCATCGCGTCCACGGACTTCAGATCCGGATCCCAGATCCTGGGGCTGCATGAGCGAAACCTATTCCTCGGGTGAGGGCCGCGTCAAGAAAGAACAGCTCGCTCCCGCGAGAAGGACGACGGAAACCGGGCGCCCGGACCCGGCCGGGGGGGCAAATATCCGTCAAGCGTCCAGCGAAGCCGCCGTTTGTACTCGGGGCGCGCTGGCGCCGCTCCTTGCCCACTCCCGGTAGCGTTCGCAGACCTCCCCCGGCTCGCCATCCGCCACGACCTCGCCGTCGAGGAGCCAGATCGCGCGGTGGCAGGTCTTCTCCACCTGCAGGAGCGAGTGGGTGACGAGGAAGAAGGTCTTGCCCCGTTCCCGAAAGCCGGCCATCCGCTCGTGGCACTTCGCGACGAAGCGCTCGTCGCCGACGGCCAGCATCTCGTCGATCAGGAGAACGTCCGGGTCGACGTCGGTCGCGGTCGCAAACGCGAGACGCGCCCCCATCCCGGTGGAATACGTCCGGACCGGGGCGTCGAGGAAGCCCTCGATCTCGGCGAACCCCGCGATCGCTTCCATTCGCGCCTCCATCTCCGCTCGCGACCGGCCGAGAAGCGTCCCCTGCAGGACGACGTTCTCTCTCCCCGAGAGCTCCGAATGGAAGCCGATGCCGAGCTGGAGGAGGGGGGCGACCCGCCCGCGGACGACGACCCGTCCTTCGGTGGGCCGGCAGACCCTCGCGATGACCTTCATCATCGTGCTCTTGCCGGCCCCGTTCGGCCCGATCACCCCGACGCGGTCCCCGGGAGCGACGCTCAGCGAGACGCCCCGGAGGGCGACCAGCTCGTCGTGCTCGATCCGTCCCTGGAGCCTGCGGATCGCGTACTCCTTGATGGACGACACGACCTCCTTTGCCACCCGGTAGCGGACGGTGACCCCCTCGAGCTGGATGGCCGGCGGTTGAGCCGGGACCTCAGGCACCACGACCGTACTCCTCGATCCGGGACGCGTAGAAGGCCCATCCGAGCACCAGGCTGGCAATGGCCACGACCACTGCGAACGCGAGCGTGTTGTGTCCGGGGAGCCAGCCGTTGTAGATCGGGGCGCGGAAAACCTCCACGAGATAGGTCATCGGGTTCCATCGGACGAGCCACCGGAACTGCTCGGGCACGAGCGACGGCTCGTAGACGATCGGCGTCAGGAAGAACCAGGGCGTCAGGAGCGTCATGTACGTCTCGCGGACGTCCACGAACCGCGAGGCGAGCGTGAAGATCACGAGGCCCACCCCCGTGCAGAACATCGCGCCGAGCAGCACGGCCACCGGCAGGAACAGCCAGGTCGCGTGAAACGGGTGGCCCGTGACCGCCACGATGAGAAGGAGCGGGACGATCGAGAGGACCAGGTTGACCAGCCCGACCCCGACCGCAGCCACGACGAAGACCGAACGCGGGACGTAGATGCGGCGCGTCGTCTCCGCCGCGTCGATGGAGAGGGAGGCCGCGTGCCCCGTCGACTGGGCGAAGAAGTTCCAGAAGAGCATTCCCCCGAGGAAATAGACCGGGAAGTGCTCGATCCCCTGGCGGAGGATCACCGAGAAGACGACGGTCAGCGCGACCATGTTCAGCAGGGGGTTCAGCATCGTCCACACCACGCCGAGGACCGACCGCTTGTAACGGACCGTCACGTCCCGGGCGATCAGCTCGCGGACGAGGTGGCGGTACTCCCAGAGCGCCTTCGCCTCGGAGAAGAACGGGGTGCCGAGCCGGGCGGAATCGTAGACGGGGACGTCAGGGGAGGTGTCCGTAGGTGCGCGAAAGTCTTTCGTCATCTGGCGTGGAGCACGAGGACCCGCGATCGCCGGGGCCCACGGCATCGATGTTCTCACATCGTCGCCGCGCGTTCCGGCAGGAAGGACGTCCGTCCCGCCCGGCGGCCGCTCCCTATAATCCGCCGCTATGCCAACAGCCCCGCCGGTGCTCGCGTCCGTTCCCTCGCGCGAACGCCTCACCCCGCAGGCCCGCGTCGAGGAGCTCGAGTACGAGCTGAGCCTCTCGCGGCAGCTGCGCCGCCGGCTCGAGGAAGAAAGGCGCCGGCTCGACGCGAACCTCGCGGCCGCCGAGGCCGACCGGGCCCACCTTCTCTCCGTCCTCGCTCAGCGCGAGGCGTACGTCGACGCCATCCACCGCTCCGTCGCCTGGAGGGCGGCCCAGGCCCTGCGCCGCCTCGTGGGGCGGACGTGGTGAACCGGCCCGAGAATCCCGCGGAGACCGCGGGCGACGTTCCGGGAGAGGCCGTGAGAACGCCCCTCGGCGACCTCCGGCGGCGGATGCTCCTCCTCGCGCGCCTCCTGCCGTTCGAGCACCTCCACCTCCTCGACGCCGACCTGGACGAGCTCGAGTCGGAGGTCTTCGCGACTCCCCTCCTCGACGGCCTTTCCGACTCCGTCGACCTCGTCGCCTCCGACGTCGAGCCGGCGCTTCGCGCAGCGTGGACCCGAGCCGGGGGCGCATGAGCGTCTCCCCTCCGGAACCCGCTCCCGCGGCCCAGCGACTCTCGCGACCCGTCACGATCGTCATCCTGGCCTGGAACCGCTGGCCCCTTACCCGGCGCTGCCTCGAGTCGCTCCACGCCTGCACGGACCTCGAGGGCGTCGAGGTGCTCGTCGTCGACAACGGCTCGACGGACGAGACTCCCGCGCGCCTGGCCGAATACCCCTGGCTGAGGACGATCCGCAACGGGACGAACCTCGGCTTCGTGAGGGGAAACAACGTCGGGATCTCCGCCGCCCGGGCCGGCTCGGACGTCGTCCTCCTGAACAACGACCTCGAGATCCGCCAGCACGGCTGGCTCGACCGGCTCGCGGCCTGTGCGCATTCCGCCCCCGACGTCGGCGTCGTCGGCTGCCGTCTCAACATGCCGGACGGCCGGCTCCTGCACGCCGGCACCTACGTCCTTCCCGACACCGTCTGGGGGCAGCAGATCGGCTCCTCGGAGACGGACGTCGGGCAGTACGCCTCGGACCGGACCGTCGAGGGGATCGTCTTCGCCTGCGCGTACCTGAAGAGGGAAACGCTCGACGCGATCGGCGGCCTCTCGGAGGACTTCGAGTCGTACTTCGAAGACACCGACTACTGCCTTCGCGCGCGGGAGGCGGGCCTGCGCACCGTCTGCTGCGGAGCGGTGACCCTCGTCCACGAGGAGCACGGCTCCACGGCGTCGGACCCGAAGTTCTTCGAGAGCCTCTTCCGCCGGAGCCGCGGCGTCTTCGAGAAGAAGTGGAAGCCCCTCCTCGAGGCGCGCTACACCCGCTCGCTCTCGTGGCAGTCGATCCTGAACTTCTCGACCGGCTACGCCATGAGCAGCCGCGAGCTGCTCCGGGCGCTCGACGCCGAGGGGGTGCGGGCGTCGTACTCGTACGTCTACGGCCCCGGTTCCCCGTTCCCCGTCCCGGAGCCTCCCGACAGCGGCGACTACCTGCTCAACGTCCTCGCCCAGCGGCAGGCCGGAAGCCGGCCCGACGTCGGAATCGTCTACGCGCAGGGCGACGTCTTCCAGCGCGGCCACGGGCGGCACCGGGTCGGCTACACGATGCTCGAGGTCGACGGCTTCCCCGCCGAGTGGGTCCGCCAGGCGAACCTCATGGACGAGGTCTGGGTCCCGAGCCGGTTCAACCGCGAGGGTCTCCTCTCGAGCGGCGTCACCCGTCCCGTCCACGTCATGCCCCTCGGCGTCGACGTCGACCACTTCCACCCGGGAATCAAGGCCGTCCCGAACCCCCGCGGCGACTTCGTCTTCCTCTCGAACTTCGAGTGGGGCGAGCGCAAGCACCCCGAGCTCCTCCTCACGACGTTCAACCGCGTCTTCAAGGCCTCGGACCCGGTCCTCCTCCTCTGCAAGGTGATCAACCGCGATCCCAGTCTCCGCGTCCGCGAGCTCGTCTCGAAGCTGCGCCTCTCCCCGTCCGGGGGCCGGGTCGCGTTCATCTACAACCACGACTTCCCCTACCACCAGCTCGGCGTCCTCTACCGCTCCGCGGACTGCTACGTCACCGCCGGCCGCGGCGAAGGGTGGGACATGCCGCTCATGGAGGCGATGGCCTGCGGCCTGCCGAGCATCGCGACGGACTGGGGCGCGCACACCGAGTTCGTGCACGACGGGATCTCCTACCCGCTCCGCGTGAAGGGGACCATCCGCGCCGTCGCCAAGTGCCCGTACTACACCGGCTTCTCCTGGGCCGACCCCGACCCCGACCACCTCGCGCACCTCCTCCGGCACGTCTTCGAGAACCGCGAGGAGGCGGCCGCGAAGGGGCGGGCGGCGGCGGTGGAGATGCGGGAGCGGTGGACCTGGAGGCACGCGGCGCGGCGGATCGTGGAGAGGGTG
>CALBDV010000047.1 GCA_937927565.1 uncultured Holophagales bacterium | reverse complement strand
GCGGCCGTGGCGAGCGGCACCACCTTCTCCGCGCTCGTCCCCGCGAGCGTGAAGCTCAGCCGGCCGCCGGAGGTCAGGCCCCCCGTCACCTCGGCCGTCGCCGCCTCGAGGCCGACGTTGTCGGCGTACGTCAGGGCCACCGAAACGTCCTCCCCCGCGAAGAGGATGGCCGGCGCGGGCGGAGAGAGGGCAATCGTCGGCGTGCCGCCGGCATCAGGCACCACGGTGACCGGGAGGTCGACCGGGGGCGAGGCATTCCCTTCCGCGTCGGCCGCCACCACCCGTACCGTCGTCTCCGTGGGCGTCGAGACCGCGGGCGCCTGGAACGAGAAGGAGAAGGCCGCGGCGGTGGACGTCCTCGTCACGCCTCCGTACGTCGCCGTCACCGTGGGCAGACCGCCGTCGTCCGAGGCCGTCCCCGTGACGAGGAAGCTCGTCTGCGCCGTCACCCGGAACCCCGGGCCGGGCGCCGTCACGGAGAGGATCGGAGCGAGGTTGGGCAGGAGGCGGACGCTCCGGGACATCGGCGTGACGTTTCCCGCGCCGTCGCTCGCCTCGAGCTCGAGGAGGAACGGTGTCTCGGCCAGGACGGCGGGTGTCGACACGAGAATCGAGAGCGCCCCTCCCGCCGGCGGGCTCCACGCTCCGCCCCCGGCCCGCCAGCGGAGCGTGACGCCCGTGGCGTCGTCCGTGGCCGAGGCGACCAGTGCGAGCGGTCGCCCGCCGATGAAGCCGCCTCCCGCCTCGGGCGCGGCGATCGAGATCGACGGGAACGTGACGTCCGGGTCGACGCCGAGCTCGATCGCGACGGGCCGGGCCGCGTTCCCGGCCGTGTCGACGGCGGAGACCGCGAGGACCAGCGTTGCAGGCGCCGCGACGATCGGAACCGGCAGCGTCACCGAGAAGCTCCCCGGTCCGCTCGCGGTGCGGCTCGCCCCGCCGAAGCTCAGCGTCACGGTGACGGGGCCGTTGTCCTCCTCGACGCTCCCGACGACGCGGATCGTCGTTCCCGAGAGGAACCGCGTCCCGCCGGTCGGGCTCGTCACCGTCAGGACCGGCGGCGCGTCGGGAGCGAGCGTGAGGGCCCTGTCCGACGGGAGCGCCGAGTTGCCCGATCGATCGCTCCCCTCGGCCCGGACGACGACGCTCGTCCCGCCCGCCGCCGAGATGAGCGGGAGACGGCAGGAGAACGAGACGGCCCGCACCGACGGGCTCGGATCGTTCTCGCCGCAGGTCGTGGCACCGGTCGCCGCCACGATCGTTAGCCGCACGCGCGCCACGTCGTCGTCGACGAAGCGAAGCGTGAATACCTGGAGGCTTCCCTCCAGGGGCGTCGACGTCGCCGGGACGTCGAGCGTCACGACGGGCGCGTGGTCGTCGCGCGTCAGGAACGGAATCCGGACGGTCGACGGAAGGTGGTTCCCCGCCGTGTCGGCGACGCCGTCGACGACGATCTCGTAGTCGGCCTCCTCCGCCAGCGGCGACGCCGGGTTGAGGGCGACGGTCCGCCCGTCGGCCCGCAGCGCGGGCGCGCAGGTGACCGGTCCCTGCGGCGCGTCGCGCCTCTCGAGCCGCACGCCGGAAGCGACCGTGGCCGCGTCGAGCACCTTCGTGAAGACGACGACGGGATTCACGTCGGTCGCGACCTGGATCTGGCCCGGCAGCGGCGCGGAGGTGAGAACCGTGGGCGCCGTCAGGTCGGCCGTCGTGAAGTGGACGACGACGTCTCCGCCGAGGGTCAGGCCGGAGCGATCGGGAATCGAGCCGAGGATCCGGAGCTGGTACGTCGTCGCTCCCGCGAGCGACGCACCGTTCGCCAGTGCGACGCGAATCACGGTGTCACCAACGTGGAGGGTGACGGTCCCCGGCACGGTCCCGTACGGCCCGCTCAGCTCGACGAAGTCCTGCGGCCGCCGTCCGTGAAGAGCGGCGCCGAGCGGCTCGGAGAAGGTCGCTTCGAGAACGGGCGTCAAGCCGACGCCCGTGGCCCCGTCGGGGTGCGACATGGAGACGACCCGGGGTCGTTCGCCGTCGAGGAGAAGGTCTCCCGTGTCGACGACCGGAGCCGCAGCGGAAAGCGGGAGGGCCATCTCCGCTCGCGCGAGCGGACCGCTCGTCGTCGTCACGCGGAGCACGAGAGTGCCGAACCCGACGTCCCGCAGCTCGAAGAGGCCGTCTGTCCCCGAAACCGTCGAGGCGACCGTGATCCAGAAGCCGCGGAGGTCCTGCTGCTGGAGGACGACGCTCGCGTCGCCGGCCGGCCCTGCCCCTGCAGGGAGAAGCAGCCGCCCGCGGACGAGGCCGCGGGGCTCGACGACGACGGTCACCTCGCGCGTCTCGCCGTCGACGGCGAAGGGAGCGACACCCGAGGCCCCGCTCGCTCCCGTCGCCTCCTCCGTTGCGGCGAGGCGCCCCGGCGCTCCGCCCCCCACGTTCGGGAATGTGGCGTTTCCCGCGGCGTCGGTTCGGACCGGCGCACCGCAGGGGAACCGGTACGCGTAGGGCTCCCCGCAGGAGAGGACGACGATTCCGGGCGCGGGAAGGAAGAGGCCGTGGTGTTCGGGGTCGGGCTTGACGACCCGCACGTGCAGCGTTCCGAACGGGGCATAGCGGACGTTCGCGACGACGGTCTGGCCGGCCACGGCGCGTCCGCGCAGGAGGCCTCCGTGGAAGGGCTCGACGCGCTCCGAGGCCTGCAAGAGCAGCGGTTCCGTCGCGTCGACCTCGACGAAGTCGTATTCCGCGGAGAGGAGCGTCTCCCGCGTCGCTCCTGCTTCGAGCCGGACTTCGGGCGCGAGACCACCGGCGGGCAGCGGGTCGCCGGATGCAGTCCGCACCGCGCCGAGCACGCGGCCCGTCGGCGAGGCCGAGAGGTCCAGCGTCAGGGTCGAGCCCTCCCCGGCGAGCGAACCGGTTGCGCGGGCCGAGAGGCCCGACAGCGGAACGCGGGCGCGGACGAGGATCGTTCCCTCGGGAACACCGTCGGCACGGTATCGCCCGTCCTCTCCCGTCGAGACGCGAAGCGTAGGGCTGGCGTGCCCGTCCTCGGCGTGCGAGGAGACGTCGACCTCCGCCCCCGCGAGGGTCCTCGTCCCGTCGAACGTCCGGAGGACGCCCGTCACGCTGCCGATCGCGCGCAGCGTCACGTCGAGCTCCTTCACCTCGCCTGCTGAAAGGACGAACACCGGGGACGAACCGCCCCGCAGGGTCCGCGGGTCCTCCGCCCGGATCCGGTAGACCGTCCCGTCTCCGCCGGGGAGGCCCTCGACGAGGAAGCGGCCTTCGGCGTCGGTCGTCGCCGCGCCGAGAATCCCCTTCCACGGTCCGCCGTCGACCAGGACGTTGACGCCGGCGAGCCCGGTGCCGTCCGAAGGCTGTCGGACGACACCCGTCACCTCCGCCGTCTGCGCCAGGACGACGACCGCGTCGACCCGGAACCCCTCTCCGGCACCGAGCGCCGCAGCCCGACCTGCGACGAGGTCCTTTCGGGCCCGGACAGCGACAGGGCCGGCGGAGACTCCCGGGAAGAGGGCGATACCCTCCGCGTCCGTGGTGCCGTCGAAGGCACGCCGCGGCCCCTCGGTCTCCTCGACGCGGACCTCGGCACCGGCTACCGGCGAGATCGCCCCCGAGACATTCGCCACGACGCGCACGGTGACCTCTCCGACCGGAACGACCCGCAGCGTGGCGCGCGCCCGCGGCGAGGCGGCCGTCACGCCGACCCGGGCCTCGGCCCAGCGATCCACTCCGCCGAGAGTCCCCGAGAAGACGATGTGGTTGTTCAGGCCGAAGGGGACGAGCGGGAAGAGGAACCCGCCGTCCGGTCCCGTCGTCGCCTCGAGCGGGTCGCCGAACTGTGTGCCGAGCGGGCTCAGCGAAACCGCTGCTCCGGCGACCGGCGCCCCGGACGCGTCGAAGAGGAACCCGTCGACGATGCCGAGGCTCCCGTCGAAGACGAGATCGACCGGTCCGCGGGCGGCGTCTCCCTTCACGAAGCCGAGGTCGGCGCCGCGCTCGCCGTAGAACGGATTCGTCGCGACGAGACGGATCGGCCCGCCGTGGACGAACGGGAACCGGAACGTTCCCGTGGACGGATCCGTCTGTACCGAACCCGCAAAACCTGGACCGTCGGCGAAGACGCGGCCTGCCTCCGGGTCGCCACCGGGTTCGGGATCCCCCGACAGCGCGCCCGAGAAATGCCCGGCCGCCACCTCGACCGTGCAGAGGACGGGGCTCTCCACCAGCTCCCCGTTCCGGTCGCGGACCCGCGCCACGACGCGCCCCGTCACGTCCACGAAACCACGCAGCTCGAGGCCCACCGTGGCCGACGCCCCGGGTCCCGGCACGTTCGCCGTCGTCGAGCCCGCGTTGCGCAAGGTCGCACCGTTTCTCGTCTCCGTCGACGTCGCCTGGACCCGCCACGAACCGGGCGGTACGCCCTGCAGCTCGAAGGCGCCGTCGCTTCCGCTCCGCGTTCCCGACACGAGCCTCAGAGGGGGGCCCACGTCCCAGATCTCGACGAGAGCATCTGCTCGCAGCTGGCCGGCCTGGTCGACGACCGTTCCGCGAACGCTTCCCAGGCTCGCGTCGGCGAAGAGCAGGTCGGCAGAGGCCGTCACGCCTTCGAGGATGGTCGCCGAGGTGGAGACGCTCTGCCCGGAGGACGGGAGAAGCGCCAGGACGTTCGTCGTCCCGACGGGCACGCCGTCGATGAGGTACGAGCCGTCGGCACCGCTCGTCGTCCGCAGGCCGCCGTTCGACACCCAGACGGGAGCCCCGGCCACGGGCGTCGTGATGCCTCCGAGCGTCCGCCGGACGACTCCGCCCACGGCCCCGAACCGGGGCGTCACGACCTCGACGACGAGGGTCACGTCGTGGACGCCGTCCGGAAGGAGCGTGAGGGGCTGCACGAGGACGGGCTCGCGCGAGGTCCCGTCGAAGACCTCGAGGCGGACGGCGCCCGAGGGAGCCGACTCGAACAGGAAGGCGCCGTCCAGCGTCGTCTTTCGCGCGCCGAAGTACTCGCCCGTCTCGCCGTAGCCCGCGACCCAGGCGCCCGCGATGGGCGCGCCGGCGCCGCGCACGACGTGGCCCGACAACCGTGCCCGCGGGCGTGCCGCCAGGACGAGCGTCACGTCGGTCGCGGCCCCGGGGGCGTCGAGGCGCGCCCCGGCCCACGTCGACTCCCTCGTGCGCGGATCCTCGGCCTGGAGCTGAAGCGTTCCCACGGGAACCGACGGGAAGACGAACGAACCATCGGACGCGCTGAACAGCGAGCTCCGGTACGAGTCGACCGCGGAGCTGCAGCGAACGATGACTCCCGCGACGCGAGCCCCCGTCCCGTCGACGACGACGCCGCGCACCGTCCCCCGCCCGAGCAGCGCGACGTCGACGTGGACGAGGTCGCCGTTCTGGCGGATCGAGCCTGCCGCCCAGCCCCTGGCGCCGGAGGCGGGATCGATCGCGTCGAGGCGGAAGGGCTTGCCGTCCTGGCGGCGAACGAAATCGAAGGCGAAGGAGCCGCGGGCGTCGGTCAGCGTCGTGGCCGTCGTCGCCTCGAAGCTCCGTCCGGAGAGGTCATCCGTCGCCGGCTCGGAGAGGCGGACCGCAACGTCGGGCAGCGGCGCCCCGTCGGGCCCGAGGACGCGCCCTTCGATCTCGCCCCCCTCCACCGCGAGGCGGGGGGTGATCGCGAGTGTGCCGCTCCAGCTCTCCCCCGCGCCCGAAGGAACGAGGTCTCCGCGAGCCGTCCCCGGACGGATGGGGCTGACGACGCCGCCGGCGAGGAGCGACACGAGTCGCGGGTCCGTCGAGGTCGAGACCCCGGCCACCACCCGCTCCAGGACCGCTCCCCCGCGCGTCGTCGTCGGAAGGCGCCAGAGACTCAGCGCGGACGCCGCTCCCTCGTCGACGGCCCGGTTGAAGAGGAGCGTGACGACCTTCCCGAGCGGGTTCGCGTCGATGTCCTGGACCGCGGCCACGGCTGCGAACGGGGAGGGGCTGGCCGACGACGCGGTCGCGACCCTCGTCCCGTCGATCGAAGAGCTCAGAACGAGCTGCAGCGCTCCGATGGTCAGCCGGGTCGTCGTGAGGGACCCCTCCCGCACCGGGATGCCGCCGAACCGGACGCGCGAGAAGCCTCCCTGCCCGTCGGGGAAGAGGACGTCGAGCCCCACCGAGCCGGTTCGCCG
>CALBDV010000046.1 GCA_937927565.1 uncultured Holophagales bacterium | reverse complement strand
ACCCCCTTCGCCACCGCCCTCGAGCGATCCGGTCGGGAATCCGCCGTCGCCGTCCGGCGATCCGTCCGGGGGGCCACCGCCGGCGTCCGGTGATTCGGGGGGAAGTCCGCCCTCGCCGGCGAGCGATCCGGCCGGAGCGAAACCCAGGCGGGTCGCACGCTTCACGAGGCCGGCGTAGCTGAGCGTCGTCTTGGTTTCGCGCTTCAGGCGCACGAGATCTTCCGGGCTACACGCGCCCGGTGCGATCTCGAGACGACCACACCAGGTTGAGAAGTCTGCCTCCGGGAAGATGAGTTCTCCAGCGAATACCTCAGCACCGATCTCCACGAAATCATCGTCAGCGATCGTCTCGAAGCAGTTGCGCGCCAGCCGATCGAAAAGGTGATGCTTCAACTCGTGGGCCATCGTGAAGATGCGTGGCTCCTCGGGGAGCTTCGCGTCCAGCATCACACTGGCCCCGGACTCGTCGCAGAAATACGCCCCACGCAACCCCTTGAGTTTCGTCTTCCAGAGATCGATCTTGATGCCCTGTTCCTTGTAGATCTTCCTGAGATCAGAGAGACGGACACGCGGGGTGCTCAGTCCGCACCGCGCGCGGATCTCGCGAGCCGCCACCTTCAGCTCCTCGTAGTAGGTGTTACGGTTCACGGGGACTTGGGCTTCCGACCCGGTCGTTTCGCCTGACCGAGCCGATACCGCGCTTTCCGAAACTCCGCGTAACGCTCGAGTTCTTCGACGTCCTCCGCCTTGAGGCCGCTCGCTGCTTTACGGAGGCGGACGAACTGGTCGTCCTCAGCGGTCGGGTCCGGCGGGAAGAAGGTCAAGATCGACACCTTGAAGAACCGCGCGAGGCGATCGAGGTCCTCGATGCTCGGACGATAGATCCCCGTCTCCCAGCGGGACACGGTGTTCGTCGCCACCTCGAGCTTGGCGGCGAGGGCTTCCTGGGACATGCCAGCACGCAGTTCCCGGATGCGTCCGCCAACGTACTCAACGAGATTTGGAGTCGGCGCGGATGGCATGGGTTCCTCCTGGGGCGGTAATCCTCCTGAAGGATATCGCTACACACATCGGTTGACAAGCCCTGGAGCCGGCGATATCCTTCTGGCGGAATCGATATCCCGTAACAGGAGTCCCGATGCAGAAGTACCCCAGAGCAACGCAATCGCCCCCGGCGCGGAAGGTGCCCCCCAGCCCCGTCACTGCCCGGAAGCCACGGTCCTCTCCCACTCCGAGTCCTGTTCGGACGGTCCGGAAGATCCCCGAAGTCCAGCGCCTCCTCCTCTGTGTCCGCGCCGGTGGCCGGTGCGAGTTCAACGGGGACAACAAGTACCTCTTCCGTCACTCGCTCACGCTCACGGAGGGGAACTTCTCGCAAGTAGCCCACGTCGTGGCGTTCAGCGAACGCGGCCCCCGGGGGAGGCGGCCGAGCGGACGCGTGAGGACGGAAATCCACGATATCAAGAACCTCATGCTGCTCTGCTCCGAGTGCCACAAGCTGATCGACGATCACCCCGGCGACTACTCCGTGCGTACGCTTCGACGTTACAAGGCGAAGCACGAACGGCGGATCAAGCATCTCACCTCGCTGAAGCCGGGCTCCCTGACGACGGCTCTCGTGCTCCAGGGGAACGTCGCCGGCCAGCGGTTCACCCTACCGCCCGAGCAACTTCACGAGGCGGTCGCGCCGCGATACCCGAAGAACGACGACCCCATACTCATCGACCTCTCCTCGATTACCGACGCGGGAGATGACGCGTACCTCACGACAGCTATCCGGAAGATCGATGAAGAGCTCCCGCGGCTCTATTCGGATCACCTCGACGGACGGCGAGTCGACCACATCTCGGTCTTCGCCATCGCCTCGATCCCCGTCCTCATCTATCTCGGCTCCCGGTTGAGTGACAAGGTGCCGACAGACATCTACCAGCTTCATCGCGGCACAGAGAATTGGACCTGGCCCGATCGCGGAGTGCCGGTGGAGTACGCCTTCCGCACGGTCCGGGAAGGCGGGACCGGCGGGGATGCCGCGCTCCTTCTGTCGCTGAGCGGGCCGATCGACCCAGCCTCACTCCCGGCCGCGATCGGCCCGACCGTGACCGTCTACGAGCTCCGGCTCGCGTCGGCGACGCCGAACCCGCAGTTCTTGACCAGGCGTGGGGACCTCGCGGCGTTCGAGCGCGAGTACCAACTCGCGCTCCGCGTCATCGCCCAGAACCACCCGGGTCTGAAGCTCATCCACCTTGTGCCGGCCGTCCCAGCGCCTGTCGCCGTGACCTGCGGCCGCGCCCTCCTTCGCGTTGATCCCCCGCTCCTCGTCTACGACTACCGGCGTAGCCAGGGGTACTTCCCGACGCGCACCATCACGAAAGGCTCTCTATGACGGAACAAGACCCGAACGCATACCTGGAGGCAGTCCTCCGGGCGCAAACCCTCACGGACGACTCTGACGAGCTCACTGCCCTCCGAGCACGTCGGACTGAGGTCGATCGCCTCCTCCGAGACGGTTTCTCGGACTCCACACCCACTCTCCGCTACGCCGGGTCGAAGGCGAAGTGCACGATGATCCGCGAGTCGTTCGACCTCGACATCACCTGCTACTTCGGCCGCGACGACACCGCAGCGGGCGAGACGCTCAAGGACATCTACACGAATGCGGCCGACGTGCTCGAGCGTGAGTACTTCGTCGAGCGGAAGCCGTCGGCTCTGCGGCTGAGGTCCAAGACACCCTCCCGCGACGACTTCCACGTTGACGTCGTCCCTGGGCGGTTCATTGACGGCGACGACGGCGACGTCTTCCTGTATCGACACTCCGTGGATAAGGAGCGCCAGAAGACGAACCTGGACATGCACATCTCGCACATCCGCGACAGCGGCGTGCGCCCCGCGATCCGCCTCATGAAGCTCTGGAATGTCCGGAACGCCGTGAACGTGAAGACCTTCGTACTGGAACTCCTTGTGATCGATCTGCTCTCGAAGAAGCGGGATGAGAACCTTTCCGACCAGGTGCTACACGTGCTCACGGCGTTCCGTGACGACTCCTCGTCGCTCTGTGTCCAGGACCCGGCGAATCCCGGCGGGAACGATCTCTCCGACGCGCTGAACGACACCGTCAAGCTCATCATGGCCGTGGCAGCGCGGAACAGCCTCGCGCGCATCGAGTCCGGCGGATGGGAGACGCTGTTCGGAACCGCCCTGGTGCCGAACGATGAGGAGCGGCGCAACGCGCTCCGGAACGCGCCGTCGATCGTCGCGGTGCAGAGCAAGCCCTGGCGCCTGTGAGGCCGTGGTTCGAGCGGCGGCCGTTGCTCCTTGCGAGCGAGAAGGAGGCTGTCGCCGCGGGCTACTCGACCCTCTACTTCGTCGTCGCTGAAGGGGTTGCACGCGTCCGCGGAGGACTGCCGATTCGGGTTGGATCCACGGTCGTCGACCACTTCCAGATCGAGGTGCGGCTGGCTGATGACCACCCTACATCCCACCCTGTCGCGCGGGAAGTCGGTGGCCGGATAGCGCCGCTCTCGGAGCATCATCTCAACGACGACGGCCAGATCTGCCTGTTCCTTCCGGAGGAGGCGTATGTTCACTGGGGAGCGGTCGCGACCGTCCACTCGTTCCTCGAAGGCCCGGTCAACAGCTACTTCGTGGGCTACCTCCATTACCGCGCGTTCGGGATATGGCCGTTCGGCGAGCGCCGGCACGGCCTCGATGGCTCGCTAGACTTCTACCAGGAGCGTTCCGGCATCACGACGCCGGACGGCGTGGTGAGTCTCATCGAGTTGCTTGCCCGTGGGCGGATCAAGGGACACTGGCCCTGCCCGTGCGGATCGAATCTCCCGATTCGATCCTGCCATCCAGGCGCGCTCAAGCTCCGCGAGACCGTCTCAACGTCTATCGCCGAGGCCACGCTCGGGCGAGTCCGCGAAGCGCTCCGGAAGGCTGCCGACAGCGTGTGACGGCTACGTAGCTGGAGC
>CALBDV010000045.1 GCA_937927565.1 uncultured Holophagales bacterium | reverse complement strand
CCCGGTCCTCGGCCCGTCCTCTTCTATCGGGGAGATGGCGAGCCATCTCCCCGCGCGGGGAGACGACGAGGAACGCCCGGAAGAAGACCGGGGCGCGCCCGAAAGCGCGCCCCGTCGTTCAGATCAAGGCATACACGAGTGTAGACACGGCCCCGAGCGGCCGAAGCCCCCGATCGGTCAAACCAAGTCGAACACGCTTGCCCGCACTGCGCCTCGTTTCGTTGGGTCAAACTCCACTGCCCCTGTGCGAATCTGGGCGACCCGTATTCCGTGGCCCGGAAGTTCGGCCCAGGAAGGAGCGTTGATCGCGTCAGGAAGGCTCACCGGTATCCGATAGACCGTGTACTGCTCGGGGTACTCATCAAGGTCCGCGTCGAACGGGCAGTCGAAGAAGTACACCGCATCCTGATACTCCACGATGAACGCGCGAGGAATGTCGTAGAAATCCCGGTATTCGATCCTCAGCCAGACGTCTTTCACTTGACCCTCTCACCAGGCGGCACGGGGTTCTTCACGAGCGGCCCGAATGGACACGGTCCCTCTCCAAGGCAGACATCGACGTGCTTCTCGTTCATAGCGCCCGAGCGGGTTGGCTCTGGCTTTGAGACTACCGCCCCCCCGGTCCTCTTCACTTCACCTACTGTCGTCGTCCTGATCTGTCCATGCGGCACACCACTCGCTGCTTCCTCGACGGTTCGCCCGACCGCACCCGAGAACACCTCGCCGGCAGCAGGCACGTCTTTCGTTCCACCGCGGACGACGACTAGATCGTCAGCAAGGCGGACTGCATCGTCAGCTTTCCCCAACAGCTTCGAGATGAAGACTCCACCCACGACCGGCAGGGCGATCGCCGCCGCCGCGATCCAGCGATCTCTCCCTCCGACCCTCTGACTAGTTACCCAGTCGTAGCCGGTAAGCGCTATCCCAACGTCCTGTACGGTTCCAGCGACCGGATGGAATCCGACCGCGACGCTGGCCGCCGTGTTCAATGCCTCCGGGACCCGGTAGGCCTTCCCATCCGGATCAACGTACTTGAGGGGGTTATTCCTAGCGTAGGCGTACCTATTCCAGCTCAGCGGGTCTCCGACGTTGCCCGAGAGCATGTCCGGAGAGAGGAAGCGGCCGAAGCCCGTTTCCAGATTGCGCGCATGGACGTAGTAGCGAGGGCGGGATGGCTCCGTGATCTCGATGTCCCGCTCCATCCCGGCGAAAGCCAACACACTAGGTCCGGATGTGCCGGCCTCTTCACCCCAGGGCCAGTACTTCCTGCTTTCAAGAACAGTCCGGCTCGCTCCGGTCGTTAGCCGGACGCTACCCAGGTGGTCCGTCGAGTGGAACTTCCAGGCGGTGCCCGCCTTCGTCCCCACGAGTTGACCGCCGAGATAAACGTAGTCCTTCGAGACCGCCGAGTCCTGAAACTCGGTCAGGGCCGAACCTCCCGGCCCGCGGAAGGTGTATTTCGCCTCCGGCGGAACGTAGGCGAAACCAGGCCAGGCCACTGAGGTGTAGACCTCCATCATCCAGTGTGTCGTGAGAGCGTCCGGGCAGAAGGTGCCGGCGCCGCAACCGGCCGTCACGCGCTCTTTGTAGAGATAGTGGATGAAGCTGCAGGCCCAGTGAGTGGACGGCACGTCGGTGAAGAGAGACGTATTCCCCTCGGGTGCGCAAGCATAGGGTCCAACGTTCGGGACAGTGCCGCTCGCCGGCACGGAGCCGGGAAGAACCATGGCTACTGAGAGAAAGACCGCCATCTGCGCTCGTGTCGCCGGGTTGTTGGGGCAGAAGAGCTGGCCCCCGCAGCCTCCGGTGATCCCGAGCTCCGCGAGCTTCTCGATCCAGCCAACTTCCGGGTCTGAGAGGGGGACGTCGGTGAAGGTCGGTGGGTTCTTCACGACCGGCG
>CALBDV010000044.1 GCA_937927565.1 uncultured Holophagales bacterium | reverse complement strand
GACGGAGCACTTCCTCCGACGGGAGCTCGCGAAGGTGCTGAAAGTCGCGGCGCAGAAGGTCGATCCGCTGGCCGCGCTCGAGAACTACGGCATCGACTCGATCGTCGCGATGAAGCTGACCAGCCAGCTCGAGACGACCTTCGGATCGCTCCCGAAAACGCTGTTCTTCGAGTACCGGACGGTCCGGGAGCTGGCCGTCTACTTCATCACGAACCATGCGGCGAGGATGGAGGGGCTCCTCTCGGCGCCGCGGCCGGACTCCAGGAACGAACCGGCCTCCTCCGTCGCGCAGCCGCCGCCGGCGACCCGCGGTCCCGACATCGCGCCGCGGGGCCGGCACGGCAGGCGACGGAGCCCGGCCGGCGGCGCGGCAACGCCAAACGAGCCGATCGCGGTCATCGGCCTGTCCGGCCGATACCCCGGTGCCGTCGACGTCGAGGCGTACTGGGAGAGCCTTTGCGCCGGGAGAGACTGCATCACCGAGGTCCCGCAGAGCCGATGGAACTGGCGGGAGTACTTCAGCGAAGACCGGAGCCGGAGCGGACGTCACTACAGCAAGTGGGGAGGGTTCATCGAGGGCGTCGATGAATTCGATCCGTCGTTCTTCAACATCTCGCCCGTCGAAGCGGAGCAGATGGACCCGCAGGAGCGGCTCTTCCTGCAGCACGCGTGGACGGCCATCGAGGACGCCGGCTACACGCGCGCGAGCCTCCAGGTCCACGACGAGCGGGATCTTCCCGGGCAGGTCGGTGTCTATGCCGGCGTGATGTACACCGAGTACCAGCTCTTCGGCGTGGAGGCCGCCGCAAGAGGGAAACGCCTGGGCGTGCCGGGAAGCGCGGCGACGATCGCCAACCGCGTCTCGTACCTGCTGAACCTCCATGGCCCGAGCATGACGCTGGACACGATGTGCTCGTCCTCTCTGACGGCGATTCACCTCGCCTGCGAGGACCTGAGGCGCGGGCGCACGGGCCTGGCGATCGCCGGAGGGGTGAACGTCAGCATCCACCCCAACAAGTACCTCGTGCTGAGCGACGGCCAGTTCATCTCCAGCGACGGGCACTGCCAGAGCTTCGGCGAAGGCGGCGACGGCTACATCCCCGGAGAAGGCGTCGGCGTCGTCGTGCTGAAGCGGCTGTCGGAGGCCGAACGGGACAGGGACCACGTCTACGGGCTGATCCGGGCCTGCGCCCTGACGCACGGGGGAAAGACCAACGGCTACTCCGTCCCGAACCCGCAGGCGCAGACGTCGGCGATCGCGCGAGCGCTGGCGGAGGCCCGGGTCGATGCCCGGCACATCAGCTACGTCGAGGCACACGGAACCGGCACGAAGCTCGGCGACCCGATCGAGATCGCCGCGCTCACGCGGGCGTTCCAGAGGGACTCCGGCGACACGGGGTTCTGCCTCCTGGGCTCGGCCAAGTCGAACATCGGTCACTGCGAGTCGGCCGCCGGAATCGCCGGCTTGACCAAGGTCCTGCTGCAGATGCAGCACGGGCAGATCGTCCCGTCCCTCCATTCGGAGAAGCTGAATCCGAGCATCGACTTCTCGAGCACGCCGTTCGTCGTGAACCAGACCCTGAGAGACTGGGAGCGGCCGGTGGTGGACGGCAGGACTCTGCCGCGCATCGCGGGCGTCTCGTCCTTCGGCGCAGGCGGCTCCAACGCGCACATGATCGTCGAGGAGTACCGGCCGGGCGTCGAGGAGCGGGCCGCGTCCGGGACCGCCGTCGTCGTCCTTTCGGCGAGGACCCCCGCCCAGTTGCGGGAGAGGGCGGCCGCGCTGCGGGCGCTCGTCCGCCGGAAGGGGACCGGTATCGACCTGCTCTCGATGGCCTACACCCTCCAGGTCGGCCGTGAGGCGATGGAGGAGCGGCTCGGGATGGTGGTCGGCTCGGTGGAGGAGCTGAGCCGCAAGCTCGACGCGTATCTGGCCGGCGACGCGGGCATCGAGGACGTGCACGAGGGGCGGGTCAAGCGCAACGACGAGATGCTGTCGGTGTTCAACGCCGACGTCCACCTGCAGCAGGCGATCGATCAATGGATCGTCGCCGGGAAGATCTCGAAGCTGCTCGGCCTGTGGGTGAACGGGCTCGAGGTGGCGTGGAGCAAGCTCTATGGCGAGGCGAAGCCGCGCCGCATGAGCCTGCCGGCGTATCCCTTCGCCCGGGAGCGGTACTGGATCGACCTGCCGGCGGTCGGCGGGGCGATCGGCGGAGGCGCCGCGGTCCCGGCACTTCATCCGATGCTCCACACGAACACCTCCGACTTGACGGAGCAGCGCTACAGCACCTCGTTCACGGGCGAGGAATTCTTCCTCGCCGATCATCAGGTGACCCTTGGCGGGAGCGGGCCACGGAAGGTCCTGCCCGGCGTGGCGTACCTGGAGATGGCGCGAGCCGCGATCGAGGCGGCTCTGCCTGAGCGCCCGGAAGGCGCGTCCGTCGCACTGCGCGACAATGCCTGGGCGCAGCCGGTCGTCTTTCCGGACACGCGTGAGGTGCACGTCGCGCTGGCGACGCGCGACGACGATCAGGTCGACTACGAGGTCTACAGCCTCGCCGACGGGGAGGAGATCGTCCATTGCCAGGGTCGTGCCGTCCTGGGTCGTGACCCGGCACCCTCGCGGCTCGACGTCGGACAGCTCGATCGCCGGATGATCCAGGGGAGCGCCTCGGCGGAGAGCGTCTACCTGGCGTCCGCACGCAGCGGGGTCGCCTACGGCCCGTCGTTCCGGGGGATCGCCGAGGTCCATCGCGGAACGGGCGAGCTGCTGGCGCGGCTCCGCCTGCCGGCGGAGGTCGAGCGGACGCTCGGCAGCTACGTCCTGCACCCGAGCCTCATGGACGCCGCGCTCCAGGCCTGCGTGGCGCTCCTCGGCGAGCCGGACGTTCGAAGGCCGCGCCTTCCGTTCGCCGTCGAGGAGCTGCGTATCGTGGCGCCGTGCACGGCGGAGATGGTCGCGTGGATCCGATACGCCCGGCACAGCCAGGCGACCGATCCCGTCGCGAAGGTGGACATCGACCTCTGTGACGCCGTCGGGAACGTGTGCGCGCAGCTGCGAGGCCTGTCGACCCGCGAGATGACGTGGCAGCGGCAGGCCCCTGGCGCTCTGCTCGCGGTCCCGGTCTGGGAGAAGAGCGCCTCCCTGGAGGCGGCGGGCGCGGGCGACCCCGAGTACGCCGAGCACCACGTCGTGTTGTGGGCGGTCTCGGGCGTGCAGGCCGGCGACCTGGAATCGGTCGTTCCGGGAAGCCGCTGCGTCGCCCTCGGGGCCGAACGAAGTGGGTCCATCGCGGAGCGCTTCGGCGAATCGGCCCTGGAATGCTTCGACCGCGTTCAGGCCCTCCTTCGCCAGATGCCCGAAGGGAGAGTGCTCTTCCAGGTCGTCGTCCCGAGCGACGACGAGCAGGGGCTCTTCGAAGGCCTGTCGGGGCTACTGAAGACGGCGGCGCTGGAGAACCCCTCATTCGCCGGCCAGCTCATCGCGACGGAGAGCGTGACGGCGCAGGAGCTGGGCCGCCGCCTTCTGACGGAGATGCAACGGGGCCGCGACGCGATGGTCCGATACGAGAGAGGCGCACGGAAGGTCCGCCGCTGGCGGGAGCTGGCGGACCAGCGGGACGCGAGCCCCAGCGCCTTCAAGGAGGGATGTGTCTACCTGATCACCGGCGGCCTCGGCGGGCTGGGGACCGCGTTCACCCGGGACATCCTCGAAAGGGCCGCCGGCGCCCGCGTGGTGCTGACGGGGCGGGGACCCCTCACGGCGGAACGTGTCGCTGCCCTGGAGGCCCTGAGGGCGGACCACGGGCGCGTGGCTTACCGGCAGATGGACCTGGGCGATCCGGACGAGGTCCGGCGCGTCGTCGCCTCGATCCGCGACGAGTACGGACGCCTCGACGGACTCCTCCACAGCGCGGGCATGACCTCCGACGCGTTCCTGGTGAAGAAGGGCGGCGCGGAATTCCGCGCGGTTCTGGCTCCGAAGGTCGGCGGCACCATCCACCTCGATGACGCGACGCGGGACGTCGAGCTCGACTTCTTCGTCGTCTTCTCGTCGATCGCCGGAGCGATGGGGAACGCGGGGCAGAGCGACTATGCGACGGCGAATGCGTTCCTCGACGGCTTCGCGGCATGGCGGAACGCGCTGGTGGCCGCGAAGCGACGGCACGGGCGGACGCGTGCGATCAACTGGCCCCTGTGGCGCGACGGCGGCATGGGGGTCGATCCGGCGACGTGCGAGCTGCTGGCCCGGACCACCGGCATGCAGCCGATGGAGACGGCGACGGGGCTGGAGGCGTTCCATCGCTCCCTGACGTGTTCCTGCGACCAGATGCTCGTCGTCGAGGGTGATCGGAAGCGGCTGCGCCGCCTCGTCCTCTCCGTTCCCGAAGAGCGGGCGGCTCCCTCTCCCGCCAGCCCTTCCGTCGCCGCGGCCGGCGTGCCGGCGGACCGCCTCGGGACGAGGATGCAGGACTACCTGCGGCGGCAGTTCTCGGACGTCCTGAAGCTGCCGTTCCAGAAGATCGACCCGGAGGCCGCGCTGGAGGACTACGGGATCGACTCGATCCTGGCGATGAAGCTGACGAACCAGTTGGAGAAGACGTTCGGCCCGCTCTCGAAGACGCTG
>CALBDV010000043.1 GCA_937927565.1 uncultured Holophagales bacterium | reverse complement strand
CGCTCCGCGCCCGGCTCCGGTTCGTGAAAACCGTGGACGGAGTGGACGTCTGGGAAGTGCCCGCGCCCGCGGCCCCGCGAGACCCTTGACTCCTCCCCGCAACGCCGATCCGGCGATACCCTCTCGGATGAACGGGGTGCTTCCCGCCACTCAGACCAACGCGCCCACCGCCTGACGGCGGCGGGCATCGCTTGCGAGGTATCGGCCGAATCGATGAGATCCACGACCCGCAATCTTGCCCTCCTGTTTCTCACGTCCTTCATCGTCGCCAGCTCCGCTTCCTCAGACGACTCCCAACCGTGGCGAAAAGACGATGCGTGCGGCCGGCGACTCGTCGACGCCGAGCTCACACCCGTGCCTGGCTTTGGAGAATCGTATTGCGTGCAGCTCTCAGGGACAGCCCGGATCTGTGCGTGCCTAACGGGAGATGAAGAGGACACCGCCCAGGTCTTTCTCGAGCGAGACGGCATGATCGTTCAGAGATGGGAGGACCCCTACTACTCGCTTGCCGGCGCCGCAGCTCTCCGCGTTGATGCCGCTGACCTGACGGGCGATGGGAGGGACGACCTCATCGTCGGCATCCTCGAGGCGTCCAGCAACGGTATGGGAATCGAGGTCTGGACCATCCGGGCCCTCACCGGGAACGTCGTTTCGAACGCCGTCAAAGTCGAGGACTACGGCGTACTGGGCTTCGCAACCAGGTCGAGCCGAGGCAGCGCGTGCAACCTGCTTTCGACGCGATGGCTCCGGGGCTCGGAGCCCGATCGTGGGAAGGGGCTCTACCTCATCGGCCAGTGGTACAAGCTGAAGAATGGGGGATTCGTTCTCGCACGAGATCGCCCTCGGATCTATCGCAGATATCTCCCGACCTTTGAACGAGTTCGGCTCGAGGCGCTCTCGCAGAAGCGTCCGCTCCCTGTGACCTGGTATCGAGACAGCCTCTGCGCTCCGGTTACTGGCCGCTATCCGTCGTTCAATTAGATCGAGAACGACGCGGCGCCCAGCTCACAGCTTCAACTGATGCCTCCCGCCCAGCCCCGCTTCGACCCGAAACGCCGGCGCGCGGTGACCTTCGCGCTCCTGCTCGTCA
>CALBDV010000042.1 GCA_937927565.1 uncultured Holophagales bacterium | reverse complement strand
TCGACGTCAGCCGTCTCCCGCGCGGGCGGGCGCTCTTCACCAGCCTCCACGAAGAGTTGCACCTCGCCGAGCACTACGCCGAGGTGCAGGCCGAGCTCGACCGGCTGGCGGCGGTCGAAGCCAGCCAGGCTGCCGAGCGCGCCGACCGGGCCTCGAAGGTCCTCGAGTTCTTCCTCGCTGTGGTCGCGGTCGCCGGAGGGTTTCAGACCGTTATGGCCTTCTACACGCTCGATGCGACCACCGGGCGGACGCCGTCCTTCTGGTGGTCGATCGGCGCGGTCGGATTGCTCTCCGTTGGCGTTCTCCTCGGTGTGAACCTGTACCGGAGGAAGAAACGAGGGGTCTCGCAGGATCGTAAGAGGAGGCACTCGGGTGGCCCAGTCGCTGATCCCCCGATTGCGTAACGGGTTCCTCTGTATCTTCCGGCGTCGTTCGGGCACTGCCCAGTCGCCGCCGGCGCCGGCGCCGCGCGCGGGGGCGTTCGAACAGCCCTGTGGCGAGGTCTGCTTTCGCCTCTGGGCCCCGTTCAAACAAGGCGTCTTCGTCGCCGGCACGTGGAACGGCTGGGCAAAGGATCGTGACCGCCTCGTGGCGGGTGCGGACGGGACGTGGTCATTGACGCGCCGGCTGGAACGAGGCCGGCACGAGTACATGTTCGTCGTCGACGGCGAGACCTGGATCGGCGACCCGTACGCACGGGAGGTGGCGTGGAAGGCGAACGGCGCGAACGCCGTCCTGCACGTCGGACGGCCGCCTTTCCTCTGGAGCGACAACGGGTTCCAGCTTCCGGACCTGCGCGACCAGGTGCTCTACGAGGTCAACGTGGGCGAGTTCAGTCCGGAAGGGGCCTTCGCCGGGGTGACCGCGCGGCTTCCCCACGTGAAGTCTCTCGGAGTCCGTGGAATCGAGCTGATGCCCGTATGGGAGTTCCCGGGGGACGTGTCGCTTGGCTACAACCCGGCGTACTTTCTGGCTCCCGAGAAGCGCTACGGATCACCCGACGACCTGAAGTGTCTCGTCGACGAGGCGCACCGGCTGGGATTGGCGGTGCTTCTCGACGTCGTCTTCAATCACGCCGCACCCGAGCATCCGTTTGCCCGGCTCTACCCTCACCACGAGAGCCCGTGGTTCAGTGGTCAGAATCCGTGGGGAATGCCGGACTTCGATCACGGCAAACCCGCGACGAGATCGTTCGTCGACGAGATGCAGGGCTTCTGGCTGCACGAGTACCACCTCGACGGATTTCGCTACGACGCGACGCGCTGGATCGAAGGGAACGCAGAGAGCGGTTTCGGCCACCTCTCGTGGCAGGCGAGTGAGACCAAGCCGTGGATCTACCGCATCGCCGAGCACATCCCGGAGGACCCCGACATCCTTCGCTGGACAAGGCTGGATGCCTGCTGGCACGACACGTTTCGCGCCACCGTGAACGCGAACCTGCGCGAGGATGTGGCGGCGGGCTGGGGAGACCTCGACGCTCTCATGTCCGTCCTCGACCCGCACCGCCGCGGGTACGCGGGGCCGCGCCAGGTCATCAACTACCTGGAGAGCCACGACCACGAGAGGGTCGTGGCCGAGGTGATGCGAAACCAGTGGCTCGGAGGTCATCCGGAAGTGGTGCGGGCAAAGGAGCAGCTGGGACTCGTCACCCTCGCCGTGGCGGCAGGGGTACCGATGCTCTACGCCGGTCAGGAGCTGGCGATGAAGGAACGGACGACGTACGCCGGCGTTCGCCCCGTCGACTGGAGCCGGCTTGACACGGACGAAGGGCGGGCGCGCGTCGGCTTTCTCCAGCGCGTCCTGTGGTTCCGGAACACGCACCCGGCGCTCCGATCCGACAACGTCGACTTCCCCTGGGTCTCCCGCGACCAGAAGACGCTCGCCGTCCACCGCTGGAACGACCACGGCGACGACGTCGTCGCCCTCCTCAACTTCAGCAACGACCCGCAGTCGGTTCACCTGTCGTTCCCGCAGGCGGGCCCGTGGCACGAGTACCTCCACGGAGGCGTCGTCTCCGGGCCCGGCCGCGAAGCGAGCGTCGTCGTCCCGCGCAGCGGGGCGCTCCTCTTCGCGACATGGAAGAACTGGTGACGGTGCGCCGGCTGGCCGCGAGCGTTCCCGATAGTACGATCAGGTCGCTCCTGGTCCTCGACATCGGCACCGTGTCGCAGTTTCTCGGGCGCTTCGTCGGGCTGATCCTCCAGGGGAAGGGCCCGTCTACTTTCGTGAAGCCAGGACTGCCCGAATCGCGCTGAACACCTGAAAGGCCGACGAGGGGCGCCCCTCGGGTTCCTTGGTGAGGAGCCAGGACACGAGCTGCCCGACCTCGAGGGGGAGGTCCGGGACGAGATCGGAGAGAGACGGAGCGGCCTTGTTGATCTGGGCGAAGACCGTTCCCATCTGTGTCGCTTCCCGGAAGGGCACGTTGCCGGTCAGCAGCTCGAACAGGACGATCCCGAGCGCGTAGAGGTCGGAGCGCGGACCGATCGAGCGTCCGCCCTGCGCCTGTTCCGGCGACATGTACTCGGGTGTCCCGATCGGAAGGCCGGTCAAGGTCAGCGTCATGTCACCTTCGGCCTTCACCATGCCGAAATCGGCGAGCTTGAGCTTTCGCGTCCGGAAGAGGAGCACGTTGCTGGGCTTGACGTCTCGGTGGACCAGGTCTCTCGAGTGGATGGCGTGGAGAGCTTCGGCAATGGGAAGCGCGATCTCCATGGCCCTCTCCCAGCGAACGGGTTTTGGCAGTCGCGAAAGATCGCGGATGGTCCCACCGCCGACCTCCCATCCTGAGGCCAGCTCCGTCACCAGATACGAGCACCCCTCATCGGTTCCGAACTCAAAAACCTTGATGACGTGCTCGTTCTCGACTCGGCGTATCGCGTGGTGTTCGCGACGCATGCGTGCAAGCAAGCGCTGGTCCCGCGAGATCTGGTAAGGCAGAACCTTTGCGGCGCGTCGTTCTCCCGTGCGGCAGTCCGTCACCTCGTAGACGTCGGCCATTCCACCACGGTCGAGGAGCCGGACCACTTCGTGGTTAGGGCCGAGTCGGCGTCCAGGCGGGAGCATGTCTGCCGACTCCGCCACCGCGTCGAGCCAGACGAACCGCTCGGGCCTGGTCGACCTCGGACCGAGCCAGCCTCCTCCCAGCGAGTCGCGGACCAGGTCAAAGACGGTCTTGTCCTGGAAAGAGTGACCGCTCAGGTGATCGCCGCCCACCGCGCCGTAGCGGACTCCTCCCCGGTCGGTGCCGCGCCAGGAGAAGAGATGCTCCGCACCGCACACCGGGCACTTGGCAATTCTCAGGAAAGGCTCGGCCGGGAACACGCGCTTCTCATCCCCCGAGACGAGAAAAACCCGGCCGCAGTCCAGGCTCTCTCCGGTGTGGAAGCGCCCTGACATCGGGAGGCGAAAAGCTCCCTTCCAGATCTCGGCCGCCATCACTCGGACGCCGTCTTCCACGGAGTACGTTCGCGGTACGAGAACGAGCATCCGCCCGAGGACCTCGTCGAACGCCTTGAGGATCCCCACGACTCTTCGACGGAACGTGTCGACGGATCTGGGGTTGCCGCCCTCGTGAACGATCCGGTTCCTTGCTCTTACGGCACCTACCAGTTCGGCAGCCGTATCTCGGTCGAGGACGATCGTTGCGAGCGACGATCCTGTCTCGCCGATGGCCTTGGCCGCCTGCCGGGAGATCCGATAGAGCCGACCAGCCGTGGGTGGGGACGACAGGAAGACCTTCAGCACTTCCGAATCGAGGACAGGGACACCCGTCTCTCTGCATTCCACTACGAGGGCGACAGCGACGAAACGGAGTATCTCTTCGAGAACTGTCGCGAGGCGGGCGGAAGAGCGGTCTCGGAGGTACTCGGAGAACGGGACGGCGACAGCCGCGGGGAAAGAAGACTCCGCGTAGCCCTCGAATCGTGTCGAACTGTCGCTGGACTGCTGTGGCCCCGACCTCTGCCCCGAAGCTGCCAGTACAGCTTGAAGGGATTCTGCGCCGGCCCCTGGTGGCATCGCACGAATGTGCTCGAGCACCTGGGCGAGGAGTGCTGGGTCAGAAGCGATCTCGAGTCGGAACCGCTCAACCAGGTCCTCAGCCGTAGGCGTGGCGGTGGACCGTTCTCTCCGTATAGTGGCGGTGTCTTCCGCGGGCACTGGCAAGCCGGTCGAAAGGCGGGGCGCATCGGACGGCTGTGGGGCTTCCGTCATCCTGGCCTGAGATGTGTCGCCCGGCCGCGCGGGCGCCCCCGAAGCCTTCTCGAGGCTCATCGCGAGGTCGGTGAGCGCCATTGACACCGACGGGTCGAGCCGCTCGGTCCTCGATGCGCGGCGGAGCATCTCGACAGCCCGTACGCGGTCGCCCTCGCGGTTTGCGAGGCGGGCGAAGACGGTTGCGTGCCTCAGCACCCGAGTGCTGTCGCCCGCTCGGATCGTGAGCGCGATGAGCCTCCAGAGCAGGTCGAGCCGGTCCCCTGTTTGGCGCAGGAGCTGCTCCAGGAACCGGATGCCCCGCTCAGGCCCGTGGAGGGCCGTCCAGTGCTGCGCCAATAGTCCGGCAGCCGTCGAGGCCGCATCGAAGTCCCTCGTCGCGACGTAGTAGTCGACCGTGAGCCGCTGGATGTCGTCGTCCTCCGCGTTCAGCGCCCGTCCCCGGTCGACGAAGCCCTTTGCAGCGCCGAGCTCTCCGATCTTCAATGCGGTTTCCAGCGCGAGGATCGTCAGGAGAAGCGATTGCGGGTTCGCCCGAAGAGCTGCGCCGACGAAGCCCGCTGCCCGCCGTCCGTCGCCTCTCTCGATCAGCAGCCTGACGAGGGGGCGGAGAGCCTCGACAGACGTGGGCATGAGCCCGATAGCCTTTTCGTAGACGGAGATAGCCCCGTTCCGGTCCCCTCGCTCCTGAAGAAGACGGGCTATCGTCATGTACGCGGAGAGGGCTTCAGGGATGCGGCGTTGTCCGAGGTAGAGATCCGCGAGCCCCGCGTGGACTCGAACCGAGCCCGGGTCGGCCTCGGCCGCTCGCTCGAGCACGAGAGCGGCGCTCCCCGCGTCGTTCTCCGTGACGTAGTGTTTCGCGAGGTTCTCGTATAGCGTGACTGCTTCGGCGGTCTGCCCCTGCCGGGCCCGCATGTCCGCGATTCGCATGAGCACATCCGGCGTGGGGCCGAGCAGCCTCTCCAGCTTCCGGCAGACGGACACCGCCCGGTTGAAGTCCTCGTTCCGCGAGAAACGCTCCACGAGAGACCAGTAGATCTTCAGGGCGTCGGCCAGCTGCCCGACCCGGAGGAGGATGTCTCCGAGTTTGTTCGCAAGGGCTGGATCGTCAGGACTCTGAAGCAGCAGGAGCCTGGCTGCGCTTGCAACGTCCGATGACTTCATTCTTCCGACCTTCGCTTCGAGCGCAACGGCTCTCGCGAGTGGGCTGGCCGCCTCAGAGTTCAAGGACGCTGACTGCCTTCCTTCGAGTGCTTCGCCGTAGGAATGGAAGCGGTTTGGCCGTCGGTGCCGCCGACCTCAGATCCCCGCAAGAACCGCGAATCATATCCACATCGGAGCCGCACAGGAACTTCCGAAAGTGCAAGAGGATGGCCGCTTCTCAAGCGTAGTAGTTCTCGGTCGCGCTACTCTCTCCCGGGCCGTGATGCCCGCAGCCGGTCAGATGATCGCAGGGCCGGTCGTTCCCTCTCCGGAGCGGGAGGCCGCCGATCGATGCACCACTGGAGCATGTTGATTTGAACGAGCTCGCCCTATTCGTCTACGGAACCCTCGCAGATCCTGCCGTCCAGGAAAGCCTCTTCGGCCGTCGTGTCGAATCCCGGGCCGCCACGCTCCGGGGCTGGGCGGTCGTGGTCGACTCCGACGGGTTCTTTGCGTTGCGCCCGGCGAAGGACGCGGAGGTACGCGGAGAGCTCCTGCCGCTGACTCAAGGGGAGCTCTGGCACGCGGACCAGTGGGAAGAGGTCCCTTTCTACGTCCGGGAGGTCCTGGAGGTGGACACCGGGGACGGCCACCGCGAGAAAGCCTGGGTCTACGTCCGACCGGGTGCCGACGGGCCGAGAGCGAAGCCGGGCACGACCGCCGGGGTCCCGTCGGCGTCAGTCCTCCAGCTTGCTGCGCAAACAGGGCGTTCCGCGGCGGAGAGTCCCTTCGGTTTCGTGGACGTCTACATCCTCGTCCCCTGCTGGCGTGCTTCCGGTTCGGAGCGGCCGGAACCCGAGGCGGCGGTTGGCGGCTGGAAGTCGTACGTGGAAGCGCTCGATGGGACGGCGAGAAGCGAGTTCTGCTCGCGGATGTCGGACGAGCTGAAGCGCGGCCTTCTCGGCCAGG
>CALBDV010000041.1 GCA_937927565.1 uncultured Holophagales bacterium | reverse complement strand
TTAGCGGCACCGTCTCGTACCTTCCGGTCGCTCTGCTCGGATTCATGGCGGGTCTGGGCCTTTGGGTCTCCCCGATCTCGCCTCCTTTCTCGGTGGCAGCCATCGTGTGGCTTGTTGTCTGCGGAGACCTGAGGCCCGTAGGCCGGTCCCTCTCCGTTCTGGGCGCGGGAGCTCTGCTTGGCGCGACCCCTTGGTGGCTCTGGAACCTGCAACATGGTTTTGGGAGCCTCACCGCACCCGAGACCGGCGCGTCGGGTCCCGCCGGGTTTGTTGCGAACTTGTGGGCCATCGCAACGACCTCGGCCGCGGTGCTGACGGGGGCCGAACAGCTCAAACCGGAGTCGCCGAGTCTCTCCTATCCAGGAGCGTGGCCCATCGCTGGGATCCTCCTGCTTCTTGCCCTCGGGCCTCTCGCCCGCCGGGAGATGCGCACAGACCGGCGGGTACACCTCTTCGCTCTCTGCGCCGTCCTGACGGTGGCGGCTGCTGCAGCCGCTGGACGCTTCACTCCGCGTGAGCCCCGCTTCCTCGTCACGCTCTACGTCTTTCTGCCTCCGCTCCTCGGCGCTTCACTCGGTCGACTACCTTTTCATCGAACCTCCACCTATATCGGGATAGTGGCGTTCGCGGGACTCCTGACGACGAACGTCATGAGCCTCTCGAAATCCCGGACTTACGAGACGGTCCTCGTCGACAGTGACGCGACGGGTCCGCTCGGGGACCTGCTGAATGCGCTGGAGCACCGGGGAATCAGCCGACTCTACGCAAGCTACTGGATGGCGTACCGGATCGCCTTCGAGACCCGCGAACAGATCATCGCCACCCCCCTGCTTGCCGACGACGGAGTCCGATACCCTCGCTACGCGGAGCTCGTCGCCGCCTCCCCGGATCCGGCGTTCGTGCTCCTCCCCCCCCGTTCGGATTGCTTCGACGCCTATCTCCGGGAAGGGGAAGGAAATCCGACGAGAACCCGGGTCGGCGCGTTCACCGTATTCGAGGGGCTCCCGCGAGGAACGCTCGAGCTCATCCGGCGGACGGGCACGCTGCCGCTTCCCAAAGCTGGGTATGCAGTCTCGTGGCAGATGCTCGGGCACCCTTCGTCGATTCCCGCCGGGGGGCAGGGTCGTGTCCGGCTGCGCATTCGAAACGACTCGCCCTGCGTCTGGATGCCGTCCGTTCATCTCGGGCTCCACTGGCAGGCCCGACAGCCCGGCGCGACCCGGGTCGAGGCTCCGTTTCGGGCCTTTCCGTGGAGGGTCGACCCCGGACAATCGCATGAGTTCAACCTCTCGGTTCCCGCGCCGCCGGAGCCTGGCGTCTACATCTTCGAATACGACCTGGTCCACGAACTCGTGACGTGGTTCGCCGCAACCGGAGCACAGGTCCTGTCGGTCGAAGTCCAGGTAGGGCCGCGTGAGAATGCGGCAGTCGTGCCCCGGAAGGAGTCGGCGATGGCCGGAACCAATGGCTCAGGGATTCCGGATGCCTGACGAAATGCGTCAGCCTGAGTTCCGTGAAACCGGCAGGCCCGCCTCGACCAAGCGGTTTGCCCTGACTCTCCTCGTAGGCCTCGTCGCCGTGGGCTGCGTGGTCTACGGCCCGTCGTTTCGCTCGTCCTTTGCCTACGACGACATCGACCATATCAACCTCGCGGCCGACGCGCTCGCGGGCAAAGTCGGGTTTTGGGCCTATCTCTTTCGCCCCCACCTCGAGCACGTCGTCCCGCTGCTTCGCCTTGCGTTCGCCGCTAACGCCTGGCTCTTCGGAGCGGATGCCCTCTGGTTCCGCCTGACCCTCTTCCT
>CALBDV010000040.1 GCA_937927565.1 uncultured Holophagales bacterium | reverse complement strand
GGAGGGTCACGTCGTAGACCGGGCCTGGCTTCTCGCATGCCGTCGCAACCGCCCATGCCTCTCGTAGTAACGATTCGAGGCGTCCCGCTTGCCGCAAGCGATCGTGCAGTGTTTCTGGTTGACTCGCTCAGCCTTGAACCACTTCCCGCAGAGCGGGTTGGGACACTTGAAGCTCAGCGCCGGCCCTTCTAGTTCTCGAACTAGCAGCCCGTAGAGGATTCCGCGAAAGCCCCGGCCGGCACGATTCGGCATAACGCAGAGCTTCGGCCTCGCCATCCTTCCCATCGACAGGATCTCCAGTCGAAACCGATAGGGCTCAAGCTCCGTGAGGAGGTTTAGAAGGACCGCTTCCTCCAGGGAGACGTCGGTAAAGCCTCGCCCTCCCCGGATACGGATTGGCCCCGAAAAGTCTGGGCGGCCATGAAGGGTCCTGTACCGCTGTTCGACCTCCTTCTCTGCCTCAAGCACGGCCTTCCTGTCGAACACAGGCTCCTTCAGCAGGCTAATCAACTTAAGCAGCGCGGCGAATCGTTCCCGCTCAGCCCGCAGTTCTGCGAGGTTCTCTTCGGCGAGCGCGCGGCGGTTCCCCGACCGCGAACGGCTCGCCCTTCTCAGACTCCGCAGTTCCTCCTTCGCCCCCTGCGATCGCATCCGCTCAGCGTCGACGGTACTTTGACCGTCCGCTGCGCTGGAGCGATCCGCCATCTTGTGGTCGTTGACAAGGTCTTCCGGATCGACCCTGTCGCGTTCATCCGGCAGGTCCGTCCACCCGAGCACCGGTCCGAAATCCTTGAGGAAGGCGATCAGCTTCTCATCGGTATCCGCACTCGCGAAACGTAGATGGGGTTCGGTGGTCGTTCGATCTGGGTTTCCCCAGTTCGAGTCCGGGCTGAGCAGGACCGGAAGCAGGTTCTCGGTAGTACTCCGGACCTCCTCGGAAACGACGGGTATCGGTTCGTCTGGGTTAAGCGCTTCTGTCTCAAGGACCAAAAGTTCTGACCCGAACGGTCCGGGCTTCCTGCTTACACGGACATCCCTCCCCCACGGCAACAGGGCGATGTCAATTTCAGCTCGTCTCATGTGTTTGGAAGATATCATATGAGACGCACACTCTACCCTCTAGAGCGTGAACCGACTCGATCCGCTCCTTTCAGTCAGAT
>CALBDV010000039.1 GCA_937927565.1 uncultured Holophagales bacterium | reverse complement strand
ATGAACACCTCGAGGAGCCGTTCATAACCCTTGTAAGCTGCATCCGGGCTCATCCTCCCCAGGGTCATGAGGTTCACGCCAGTCGCGGGATCTGGGATCCCGTAGCGGGAAAGGACACTCGGGTCCGGCGATCCCGGGGAAAACTTCTCCAAGTCCACACAATCCCAGAACACGCGAGTCGAGCTCGGCGGTCGTAGTCCCTGCTCTTCCATGTATCTTGCTGTCCAGTGGCAGTCCGACAGGACTGCGTCGGCCTGCCGCAACCCCCAGACGCTATGCCACCGCGGATGCGTCCAGACTTCGACCCCGTAAACGTTCACTACGGAAAGGCCACCCACGAGACTTGCGGCCGCGCGGGCGATACCGGAGAAACTCAGATGGGCAACATGCACGATGTCCGCTTGCCGCCCGAAGGCTCCCAGGAAGGCTCGGGCCGTTAGCAGAACCTTCGTCCCGATGGAGACCTTTCCGCCGAACCAGTCCACTTCGAAGTGCTCTTCGATGCTCTCCGCGTCCGGACCCAGTAAGGAAAGGACCTGGACATTCTCCTTCCCCAGGATCTCTCGCCAGGCCCTAATCTGATACCGGCTGTACCTGCTAATGCCACCCTTGTCGAAACAGCCAGGTGTGAGATAGAGGAGCCTCACCGTGGCCGCTCCGAGATCACCCTCGCGGGCACCCCCACGGCTATGGCGCCGGGGGGGATACCTTTCGTCACGACAGCGCCGGCCCCCACGTGTGAACCGGCCCCGATGACAGCCCCAGGAAGCACTCGGACCCCCGCCCCAAGCCAGCAACCATCCTGGAGCTCGACCCTCGCGTAGGCGGTCGGCTGCAAGGCGACGGGTGTCCTGTCGCAGGAACCATCGGCGTTCGTCTGGGAATAGAGGATCGTCCCAGCCGCGATGGCGCAGTGCCTTCCGATCGCCAAGCCACCCTGCCCGTAGAGCACGCAGTACTGGTCGATATGGGTGCCCTCTTCGATGACGACCTCGCCTTTCTGCCCGTTGGCGTTGAGAGAGATGTTGCCGTGAAGCGTCACGTTTCTTCCGAGCCTGATTCGTGCGGGCGGGCCAACGACGTGCACGTTTCGTCCGATTCGGAGCCGCCTACCGCCCCCGAGAATCCAGCCGCGGCAGACCATCTCCACGCCTTCTCGATCCCGGCCGAGCAGGTACGCCACCCAGCTTGCCAAACGGACCAGGGGTTCTAGACACTCAGTGAGAAAGAGTCGTCCGGGACAGAGCGGCGACGCCATCATTCGAGGCCTCGCCATTCGTACAGAGTGCTGTTGCGTTTCATGGGTAGGGCCAGTGGAGTTCCTTCCTGTCGTGCTCATGACAGGACAGTTCTAAGCCTGGCACTACTCTCCCCATGCAACGGACACAGACCCGAGCCAGGGCCTGCGCTCCATCAGTCCA
>CALBDV010000038.1 GCA_937927565.1 uncultured Holophagales bacterium | reverse complement strand
CATGTGACAGATGGGGCACTCCCCGGGCTCCGGCGAGCGGATCTGCGGATGCATCGGGCAGTAGTACCGAGCCTCCTCGTGCGCGGCGTGACCGTCCTGCTTGGGCCCCCAGAAGGTCCACACGGTGTATCCAGCGAGCGCAGTGACGAGCCCAAGCAGCACCCAGCGAACGACCGCCATCGTTCGGAGCGCACGGCGACTGGGCGCGGGTACGTGCGGCTCGTGATGGCTTTCGTCGTTGGTCTCAGGTGGCTTAGTGGTTTCTCCGGTACTCATGGCGTCGAATCCTCATGCAAGGGCGTTCGAGGGAGCGCCGTTCCGACAGCCCGCTCGAGGCTGGCGACGCCGCGCTGGAGGTCGCCGTGCAGCACGACCATCTCCATCTCGAGATCAAGCAGGGAGCGCGCGACGTCGACCCACTCGAGGAGGCTCGCATTGCGCGTGGAGAACGCGGCGGAGAGCGCCTCCATCGATCGCGATGTTGCCGGCAGGGCCTGCCCACGGATAACGGAGAACTGTGCCTCCAGCGCCAAGAGTCTCGCGTGGGCCTCGCTGACCTCAGCCTGCGTGTCGAGACTCGCGTTGTCGCGGGCCGCGCGTTCGGCAGCTTCCTCCTCCCCGGCCTGGCGCACGCGATCGCGGTTTGGGCCCCAAAGCCACGGCAGCGACATGGAGGCGGTCACGCCCATACCAGGGCGCATGGTTGGGTCCTGCCAGTACCCGAGCCCGACCATGAACTCCGGGACGCGCGCCTCGGCTTCGGCTGCCTCGCGTCGAGCGCCGGCGGCTCTCACCCGTGCGTCCGCCGAGAGCGTCGCGCCGCGATTCGCTTCCGCGCGCGCGATCAGTTGTTCGACGGAGAGGCGCACCGTCTCGGGCGGAGTCTCACGCGGTTCGCCAAGAGCGGCGCCGGGCGGTCGCCTTAGCACCGCGTTGAGCGTCGCCCGCGAGCGCGCGATGTCACCGCCGATGCGCGCCAGTGCTCGCTGCGCCTTTGTGACCTCCACATCGATGCGGGCAGCCTCTGCGAGCCCGGAGCCACCCGTGGTGTAACGAGCCCGGACCGCCTGCCCCATGCGTGCAAGCAGCGCGAGCTGGCGCTCCTGCAAGCGTTTCTCCGCAAAGGCCTGCACATAGTCGGCGAAGGCATTGGCCGCTCGCTCCGCGACGATCCTTTCTTCGGAGGAAAGCTCGGCGAGCATCGCCTGCGCCTCCTCGGCCATGGCCCGCGCTCGCGCGTCGAGTGAGCCAGCCGCCGGAAACCGTTGGCGCAACTCGACCATGTACATGTCCGCTTCCCCGAGCGCGTAGGGTCGCGCCAGCGGCAGATTCCAGGCCTCGAAGCCGAGCTCGGCCGGCGGCAGCGAGCCTTCGGCGCGACCGGCGTGAACAAGCGCCCGGGCTCGATGCGCCATCACCGCAAGGGCGGGGCTGCGCCCCACAGCCGCGACGACGACCACGTCGCGCTCGAGTGGCCCCGCAAGATCGGCTTCGGCGACCGTGCCTTCTTGCGTCGGGAGCCGGGGCGCTTCCCGAACACGCGCCGTCGCTACCTCGTAGGACCGATCTAGGGTCCGCCCGGTTTGCGTGGAGACACACCCGCTGGCGATGGCGACAAGCGTCGCGACGGCAACGGAGCGCTTAAGGGCGACGCTTCGAGGACGGGAGGGCACGAGCGTCTAGGCAGCAAGGGTCTCGATCGTGACAGGGTCGCGCGCGTAATCGCGCCTAGGGAGCGAGGCCGCGGTACAGGGAGAGCGTCCCGAAGACCGTCATCTCCCGGTGGGTCTCTTCGACCGCGCGAAAGCCGGCGTCTGTCATCAGCGTCGGCAAGAACCCACGGACGTTGTCGGTCGTCGTCGCGAAGCCGTCGAGCAGCTGAATTGCCAAGAACGCCACCCGCATCGCCGGGTTCTGGGCCTTGCCCCAGTCGGCGATGTGCACCTCGCCCCCGCTCTTGAGCAGCTCTCGTACGCGCTTCAGCGTACGTCGCTTCTCCTCAGTCGTGAGGTGGTGAAACACGAGGCTCGACACGACGCGATCGAAGGATGCCGGCGGGAACGGCGCCTCCGAGCCCAGTCCCTGCTTGAGCGTGATGTCGAGCCCGGCTGCCTCGATCTTCGTTCGCGCGAGAGCGAGCGCCTTCGCGTCACCATCGAGCCCGGTCACTTCGGCTGCCGCGCACGCCTGCTTCAGGAGGATGGTAAGCGTTGCTGTGCCGCAGCCGACGTCGAGCACTCGGTGCCCAGGCTGGAGGGCGGCCTGCTCCACCAGCAGGCGCTTGAAGCGGTCTTCCTTCAGGGTGGCGCGCAGGACTGGGTCGTAGAATCGCGTGAGCGACTCGTAGCGGAGCGCCGGGATGTAACTCATCGAGGTGTCCCCTGAGCGTAAGCCGCGAAGGTCTGATTGTTCTCGAAGTAGAGCGTTCGCCCGTCGCCGGCCCGGCCGATCACCGCCGTGGCCTTGTCGACCGTGTTTCCGCTCACGGGATCGGTCGAAACGCGTGAAGACGGATCACTCCCGAGCCGTCCTTTGCACATCTCGCAGCACCCGTAGTAGGTGCGCCCGTCCACTTCGATCGGGATCTGCGGCCGCCCCATGAACTGGTTGTTGACCATGCATACGAGACTGCGATCGGTGACGAGGGTGAGCGACGATGCCGTGTCCGACGAGCGCTCATGGCCCTGCGCCGTGGATGCCGACGGCGCGGGAGTGTTCGTCGTTGCGTGGGTACTCGTTGCCTGACTGGCGTCCTTGGTCTCGCACCCGAGCACGAGCCCGAGGAGCGCAACGGCTGCCGAGATTGGTCTGATTCCTGTCATGGTTGCAGCGTTCCTTTCAGGTCAATGCTCATGGCGATGCTCGCTGTGGTCGGCCGCGGCATGCGCTCGCTCGAACGCCTCCGCCCACTCCAAGATGATGCGGAGATCATCTCCCCGAACCGCGCCGGGGCGATCCTTGGGCATCGTCGCGGGTTGTCCATCCGCGCCGAGCACCTCTCGAATCG
>CALBDV010000037.1 GCA_937927565.1 uncultured Holophagales bacterium | reverse complement strand
TCTCGATCAAGACGGGAAGAGCCCCTCGGCGAGCACGAGCCCACCGTCCCCCGTGTGCCAGGTCGCGAGCTGCCACTCCTCGTTCGCGTTGTGGCGCCAGCGGAGGGTGGCGATGGCCCGTCCTTCGGCGAGAGTGTCCGGCGCAGACGTCCTGACCAGTGAGAGGGCGTACCAGATGGGGAAGAGCGGTTCGCGCCAGAGCCGCGGCGCCGCGCTCTTGACGGCCCCGGCGAACTTGGAACAAACGGTCGTCATGTCGTCTGGAGTCGGGGCATTGAACTTCTGGTCGGCTTTCCGAGCTGCCTTGAAAGACGAGAAGGCAATCCCGCGGTTCTCGACGATCCAACCGACGGGGAAGAAGGGCGGCTGCCAACGAGGAGCGAGGCTCCCCGGCCCGACGCCATACGGAGTGGCCTTGTAGGTCTTCTTGCCGAGCTTGAATTCATAAGGCTTGTTCCTGGCCCATTTGTACATGTCGTCGCCGCCGCCGCTCGTCCAGTGTTCTTGAAAGTAGGGAGCCCTGAGCAGGGCAGGGAGAAGCTGGCTCGGCAGGGGGTCGCCCTTGGGGGCGACGTCGTCCGCCGAGAAGCCCGGGCCGAACCAACGGGCGCAGGCGTCGAGGTAGGCGCGGTTCCAGCGAGCCTCGTCCTTGGCAAGGTCGAGAAGCGGTCCCACGCTCGGCTCGCCCAGGCCGATGTTCAGGGCGAAAGCGGTCTCGGCGTTGTCGGGCACGGTGAGCGATGAGCCCCCGAGAGGCATCAGGCCGAGCTGTGAAACCAATTCGACGAGTGCGTCGAGCTCGCCCGACGTCGTCTTGGCGTCGGAACGGATGGCCGTCAGGCGCAGGCCCTTGACGAGCTGGCCGGTGCAAGGGGCGGTGCGACGCGGCTGGTCGTCAGTGGTCTCGACGCGCAGCTCGGCGCTGGCCGAGAAGTGGTTGGCGAGGTTTCCTCCCTGCGTCAGGACGAAGCGGCCGGAAGCCGAGACGCGCCGCAGGAGAGAACCGCCCGCGGAGCTGAAGCTGACGCTCGTCTCGGTGATCCTCCTCCGCTCCTCGCTCGCGAGGAGCTTCCCGAGCAGGAGCGCGCCCTTGAACCAGCGTTCCCGGCGGCTCAGGAAGATGCACTCTCTCAGGATGAACGGAAGGTCGTCGACCGCGACGTCGCCCTCGGGGTCGCTCGGAAGCGCGGCGAGGATCCCGTCGAGACTCAGCCTTCGAAGTGCGCTCTGCACGCCCCGCACGACCGACGTCTCGTCCAGGGCGATCTCGACGTCGAGGATGGCGGAATCGGTAGCGAGCCGGCCCAGCTCGATGGCGAGGTTGAACCCCACCTGACCCTTGAGAAGGGCGATCTTCTTCTTGAGCCCCTGCTCCCAGGTCGTCTTCGTGTCGAGGACCGTCCGGAGTTTCCTCACCCAGGTTTGGATGCGGTGGAGGTCGGCGTCGTCGATCTCGGCGACGACTTTCCCCACGAGGCGAGCCAGCAGTTCTTCCACGGCACCGTTCGCCTTCTTCTTCAGCGTCTCGAGGTCGCTGGCGTTCTGCTCGAGCCATTCGACGACGCCGGCGATGCCGGTTCCCTTCGCGAACGAGTGGAATCGGCTCAGGACGGCATCCGGCAGGTCGAGCACGAGCATCGCCTGCGTCGCGAAGCTCTTTACACGGACGAGAGCGGCGTGGAGGCCGGCTCCCCCTCCGGTGACGAGCTCCTCCACGGAGCGGCCGCTGATGAGCTCGATGAGCTCGAGGAGGGCGGCCAGCTCGGGCTGCTTCTGCTGGTCGATCAGATCCGTCAGGGTCATCGTGTCGGGATCCATCGACCGCAGGGCGCCGAGGAGCCCGCGGAGCTTCTCTGCCTTGTCGAAACCGCTCGACACGAGGAGGTGATCCCACCAGCTCTTCACCTTCGCATCGAGGTCGCGGTAGGCCTTTACAGCCCCGCGAACCTGCTCGAAGAGCTCCCGCACCTTCCCGTCCTCGGCGACTTGATCGAGCCAGCCCGGCACGCCGATGAGGACGGAGATCCGTTCCGCGACGGCGCTCGAGAGTTTCGCCCGCACGTTGTCCCAGCTGCCGTTGCCGTCCAGCAGATTCTCGACCTCTCCGACGGCCTGCTCGATCTTGGGCATCGGGAGCAGACCGAGCGCGTGGTCGAGGATGCTTTCGAGAGAGCTGGCCAGGTCGTACGTCGCCTGGACGGCGATCATCGCGCCGAAGGTGAAGGTGCCCTGATGGCTTCGCTCAATCCGGATCCTCACGTACCTCGGCCTGTGACCGTCGCGGCCTACCGTGACGCGCATCGAGCCGTGCAGCGCGAGGCCCAGCGTCGCGCGAATCGAGCCCTCGACCTGGGCCGCGATGGCAAGGGGCAGGCCGTCGAAGACCTCGATCAGCCGCTCGTCGATGCTTGCCGAGAAGCCCTTCTCGACACCAGCTTCGATGCCCAGGGTCATCATCGCCGCGAGGCTGTGGTACTCGTCCTCCGACAGAGTCGCCAGATCGACGGCGCTCGGCATGCGAGCCGAGCCCGTGACACGAAGGAGCGCCCGCGCCTGCGTGTCCTCCTGGGGAACGGCGAGGAGGTGCCTGTAGGCGACCTTGCTGTCGAGCGAGCCGGCAATGGAGAGACTCCACGGTCCGAGGTCGCTTGCCTTTCCGTCCGCCTCCACGTCGAGCTTCGCGTCGAAGGCGGCGAAGCGCCCGGTGGCGGGTTCGACCTCGCTCCCCTCGCCGAACAGGTCCCGTTCCGGAGCGCGCGGGGGCAACGTGGCTCCGAGCGAGATGCCTCCCGACGCGAAGCTGATCCGGCCGTCGAGCAGACCAACGTCCTTCGAGCCGACGTCGACCCGGACCGTGACCGCGGCCTGTTCCTGGCTGCCCAGGGCCGCGACGGTCCGGCTGCCAAGGTGCGTCCATTGAGCGGGGTCGAAGCGGACGATCGGTCCGTTCTCTCCCAGGATCCTCGTGCTCTGCTCTGCCATGGTATCTCCTTCCATCTGACGCGGTTCGCGTTGGAGGGGCAATTCGACCTTCATCGGCTCCCGGTGGAGACCGAGGAATAGGAGGAACCGAACGAATCCCTTCCGGGCCGTTCCCTTCAGGCTGCTGCGTGTCTGGTAGCTAAGCTGCGCGAGAGGGCTGGAACTACAACAGGGCTCGAGAAAAAATCTCGGTGACGATCGGGCCAGATGGCAAACGGGCAGAGGCCTGGGTCTACCGCTGAGGCTGCGCCGGTGCGGGACTCACCGTACCCCCCTGCCCGGGCGCGGCCTCCCTGGGCGCAGCCGCCCCGCCCCCGGACGGCGGTGCGGCTCCGCCGCCTCCGGTCCCCGTCGCCGTTCCTCCCCCCGTTCCGCCCCGCGCCCTCGCCCGGGCCGCCTCGGCATCAGCGATGGAGCCGGGGCCGGAGGTGGGCGGCGGCGCGGCCGTCCGGGGCGCGAGGGCGCTGCCGATCGAGGCGCTGCGGGCGCGGTCTCCCTCTTCGGCCGCGGCGAGGCGGCGCTCGCGCTCGGCGTCGGGGTTCAGGGTGTTCGCCTCGATCCGCGCGGCCGTGGCGGGCGTCGCCATCCGGTTGAGGGGGAGGTAGTCGGTCTTGAAGTTGATCTCGACCGAGGAGTTCAGGTCGAGGGAGGTGTTCATCTCCTCGGCCGTCTGGGTCTGCTGGGTCGAGACGTAGCCGATGGTGTTCGTCATCGAGGCGCTGACGCCCCAGGGCCCGGCACCGAAGCTGCCGGAGGCGGTCGTCACGTTCTGGAAGTCGAAGCGGCTCCCCTGGTCGGCCCGCGCCACGCTCCGGGTGTCGATGTGGAAGCGCATGGCGGCGTTGATCCGGCCGCTCTCGACGACGATGCGCTGCATGCCGAGCATGACCATCGTTGCGAGCGTCTGCTGCCGCGTTTGCGAGAGGCGGCGGCGCGCGAGGGGGACGAGGGCCTCGGGGCTGCCCGGAATCGAGTCCCCCTCCTCGAGGCCGAGGTCGGTACGCAGCGCTCCTTCGGAGGGCATCGAGGCGCCGGGCCGGAGGCGGAGCGTGGCGGAGGAGGGCTCCTCGGGGTCGCGGTCCTCTTCCGGCTCGGCCTCGAAGACGAAGGAGGCCGGGTAGCGGTCCGCGAGCCACTGGCGCGCCCGGTCGGGACCCATGTTCGAGTCGGCGAAACCGTCGGTGGAGGCGGCGACGTTCTGGAGCAGCTCGACGTAGGCGTTCATCTGCTGCTGGCTCGATTCGACCATCGCCTTGAAGACGCCGTTGATGAGCTCGGTGACGAAACGGGGGAACGAGACGGCGTTCAGGATGGCCTGCGTCGTCCCGGCGACGCGCGAGGCGGAGACGCCGCTGAAGGCCTCTCCCGCGTTCTCGAGCGCCCGGGCTCCTGTTCGTCGAGGCGGGGCGGCGAGTGGGGAGGAGACGGGCGGCGCGGCGCGCCGGGCCTCGTCGTGGCTCTCCATCTCCTCGCCGATGAGCGAGGCCGCCGTCTGGCAGATCCGCACCATCGCCCGCGCGAGCCGACGACGCTTCTCGGGAGGCAGCTCCTGGAAGGCGGGTGACGAGAGGAGGATCGCCCGGACGGCCTCCCGGACGACCGGGAGGGGCTCGCCCACCGCCGCCGACATGGCCGTCAGCGGCCCCGAGAGGCCGCCGCGCCGGCCGGCTCGCTCAGCGCCAGGCTCGCCTCGAGCCATGCGACGGCGGACGCGGGGACCGGGTGACCCGACGGGAGGAGGGGCCTGGAGGAGTCGGCGAGGTTCGGTGCGACCTCGGCGAGGAACGCGAGGAGGTCGAGCCCGGCCTTGCCGCGGACCACGTGCGCGGCGACGTCGGGAGACTCGCCGAGCCACTGGCGGGCTGCCGCGCGGACGACGTCCCAGGGCGAGCGGACTCCGAGGGCCCCCTGGAGCGCGCGGACCTGGAGGATGGCGAGCGCCTCCCGGATGGCGGCGAGGAGGTCGCTCGAGGCGAAGGCGGCCATCCCGCCGCTCCGCGGGGCCAGATTCGCGAGGAGGGTCCGGCAGGCGCCGCGGAGAGGGATTTCCGAGGCGGAGCGCGTCCACGCGGGCTCTGCCGTGTCGTACGAGGCGAGCACCTCGGCCACGGTGAGCAGCAGCCCCTCGAAGGCGTCGTTCGACCCGTCCTCCGCGGGAAGGCGCGCGCCCTCGCCGCCCCCGAAGAGGCGCGTGAAGAAGGCCCTCCTCTCGTAGGGCGCGAACCGGTCGTGGCGCCCACGGAAGAAGGCCGCGAGAAGAGGCCCTGCCTCGCCGAGGTCGCCGGGGAGGCCGCCGGTGACCGCGAGCCCGGCGAGCAGCTCCACGGCCGGGAGGAGCCGGGCTTTCTCGAGCTCGGACGCGAGGTAGAGGGGGGCGATGGCCCGGAGGGCCGCCTGGTCGACGTCCGGGCCCGAGACGGGAGGCAGGTCGACGTCGCCGATCTCGGAGAGACCGAGGGAGAGGACGAATTCCTCGGCCCTGTCGACGAGGAGCCCGGCCCTCCGGAGAGCGAGCTCCAGGGTGGCGTCGAGCGCGGTCGCGGGCGTCGGCGTCGTCGGCATCGTCGGTTCCCTCAGCGGGCGGGCGCGGCACCGCCAGCCGTGCCGGCCGCTCCGCCCGTACCGGCCGCGGGCCGCTCCACCGGCTGCGCGTTCCCCTGGATGGCCGCGATCATCTGTGGCGAGGCGAGCTTCTCCATCGGGAAGTAGTCGCTCTTGAAGTTCACCCGGACTTCCCCGGTCAGCTTCGCCTTCACCTCGGCCTTCGACTCCGAGGTCTCCTCGACCGACGACTCGACCGTGGCCACGTGCTCCGACGAGGCAGAGGTCTTCATCGACGCGCTGACGGGCGAGAACCAGGAGCCGTACTCGGCGCTCGCCTCGACGGAGGCCTTTTCCTGCGCGCTGTCGTACATCGAGGCTTTCGTGGCGCGGCGGGCCACGTCGGAAGCGCGCATGTCGAAGACGACCTTGGCGTGGATCAGGCCGTCGGTGACGACGATCCGGTTGATGCCGAGGATGACCATGGAGGAGAGGAGCTGCTGGCGCATCCGCGCGATGTGGAGGCGGGCGGCGGTGACGAGGCGCGCCTCCTGCGCCTCGTCGGAGAGGTCCGTCACCGGCTGGGCGAGCTGGAGCTCCTCCGAGATCGCCCGGAGCGCTTCCGTCTCGTCGGCGCCCTCCCGAACCGTCACGCGGGGCTGGGGCTGCGCGGGCGCCTCGCCCTCGGAGAAGCCGGAGGCGGTCGCGCTCGTGTCGATGGCGAGCTTGTCCGGGAACTTCTGGGCGAGCCAGTCGCGGGAGTTGTTCGCCGTGATGTTGTCCTGCGCGAACTGGTCGACGGTCTTGGCGACGTTCGCGAGGAGCTCGCCGTAGGCCTTCATCTGCTGGAGGGAGGAGTCGACGATCGCCTGGAAGACGTTCTGGATCAGCCCCGAGACGAACTTCGGGAAGTCGACCTTCTTCACGAGCGCGCCGAACTGCTCGACGCCCTGCTTGACGGCCCCGGCCTTGAAGTCCTCGCCCGCGAAGCCCGGGTCCTCGGCGATCCGCCCGCGCAGCTTCTCGGTGGCGCTCTCCTCCTGGCCACGTGCGAGGGGCGCGCGGCGGGCGGCGCGCGCGGGGGCCGGGAGGGCCCCGCGCTCCTGTCCCTCCTTCCGGAGGAGGCCTCCTCCTTCGGAGAGCTCCTGGGCCGCGAGCCCGTCGGGGTTCGCCATGTACGACGCCACCTTGACCATCGTCCCCGCGAGGCTCCGTTTCTCGGAGTCGGGAAGCCTCTGGAAGGCCGGAGACGCCTCGAGGATCGAGCGCACCTCGGGCCGGACGACGCGGAGTGTCTTCTCGTCGGCCCAGGCGGGATGCGAAGTGGCGTTCATGGCCGCTCCTCAGCGCGGCGCCGGCGTGGCCGGGGCCGGGGCGGCGGGCGGAGCGGCGGG
>CALBDV010000036.1 GCA_937927565.1 uncultured Holophagales bacterium | reverse complement strand
CGCGTCGAGGTCCGGTCCCTTCCGGACGGGGAAGAGATCGTCCTCCGCCCGACGGGATTGCTCCGGTATCTCCCGGCGGCCTTTCTGGCTTTCTGGCTCTGCGGATGGGCCGTCGGCGAGATCGTCGTTCTCGTCCTCCTCCTCGGTCCTGCCGCTGCCCCTCTCCTCGAGGCGGTTCGGGACACCCTCCCGTTCGGCGTCGGCCGCATTCCGCTCCCTTCCGGATCCCTGCCCCTGCCCGTCCTCGCATTCCTGGCGCTCTGGCTCACGTTCTGGACGTGGGGAGGGATCGGCGCCGCCTGGGAGCTGCTGAGGCTCCTCGCCGGGTCCGACCGGTACGTGCTCCGCCCCGGCAGCTTCACGTATCGGCGCTGCGCGGGTCCGTTCGGGAGGACGCGCGAGTTCCGGGCGGCCTCGGTCGAGGGGATCGTCGACCGGCGTCGGAAGTCGCAGCTCGTCGCGATGGTGGCCGGGAAGGAGGTCGCGCTCTCGGCGGGCGTTCCGGCCGAGGTTGGTCCCTGGCTCGCGGCGCGGCTCCGTGCCGCTCTCGGCCTCGTGGTCTCCGGCAAGGCCACCGCCACGGCCGAGACGACGGACCCGTCTGGACCGTCCGCCGCCGTCGCGCCAGCAGTTCCATCCCAGTGGCAGGCGACGCCGCGCCCGGAAGGGGGAGTCGTCCTGGCCGCGCCGCCGGCGAGATCGCGGAAGGCCGCGGGGTGTGCCCTCGTCGTGGCCGTCCTCGTGACGATGGGAGCGGTCGCGTTGGTCGCCGCGGCATTCGCGAAGAGGGGCCATGTCGACGGAATCGTCGGTGTCGCGACGGCGGCGGTCGTCGCGACGATCCTCGTCGATGCTCTGTGCCTCTGGGTCGCCGTGGCGCGGGACAGGTGGGTCCTCTCGAAGGGGCACATCGAGCGCAGCCGCAGCTTCGGCCCGTGGAGCCGCCGCCGCGCCGTGCGAAACGGAACGCTCGTGGTCAGGCTCTCGACGGACGACGACGGGGACGACTGGTTCGAGCTGGAGGCGCGCGGTGATGGTGGATCGTTGCGGCTCGAGAAGTCGATGAACGCGGGTCCGGAGGTCCTTGCCTTCGCGCGGTTCGCGGCGTGGCACTCGGGATTCCCTCTCGACGTTCCGCGCGAGGCCCGCGAGGCCGCGGGAGAGGCGGCCGAGGGCTGATCCGTCGCGGGAGCGATCGGGCGGGGACCGTTCCGGACCACGAGGACGTGCGCCGAAGGAATTCGATGACCGCCCGGAAGACGCTGGCGCCTCAGGCGCGCCGCGCCGCAAGGGTCGAGAGCCGATCGGAGAGCTCCGCGAGCTCGCGGAGGATCGACGGGAGCGAGCGCGGGAGCGCGGCCCGGGCTCGCGCGCTCGCCCGGGTGAGGGCGCAGACCGCGGCGGGGACGAGGTCGGGGTCGGTGTTCCCGGGCTCTCGCACGGTGCCGGCCGGGCAGGCCGGGCAGAGGGAGAGCAGGGGACAGGAGCCGCACTCGGCGAGAGAAGAGCGTTTCGATCGCCGGTGCGTGAGGACGCGAATCCCTGCCGCCCGAGTCGGGAGGGCTGCGAGCCGGTCCTCGAACCCGGGGTCGCGGACGTCGCCGAGGAAGAGCGCCTCGGCGACGGGCTCGGCGGCGGCCGGGAGCCGCTGGAGGGACTTCGCCCACCAGGGGCAGCCCCACGCCGTGCCGTCCGGCGCGACGGCGAAGCCGTCGGGCGAGCCCGCGCTGCACCAGAGCATCCCGTCCGAAGGAAGCTCGCGCGTCGCGGGCTCTCGCAGGAGCGTGACGGGGTGCTCCCGTTCGCCGGAGTGCGCGGCGGGGACGAGCGTGACGATTCGCGCGAGCTGGCGATCGAGCTCGGACTCGATCTCGGGTCCCGGCGGCCAGCGAGGGCCGGCCGCCGGTGCGACGGTGATCTCCGGGACGCCTTGGGCGAGGATGGCCGCGACGGACTCGGCGAGGAGCGGAAGGTTGTCCGGGGTGAGTGTGAGCGTCACGCGGACCTGCCGGCGGAACCACTCGGGCGCGGAGCGGGCGAGTCTCTGTAGGACTCCCTCGATGCGGTGTCGCGTTCCCGGGGCGCGCAGCTCCTGCCCCGAGCCGTCGAAGCTCACCGTCAACGCGACGTCGTGCTCGGCGAGGAAGCGCGCCGTTTCGCGGGGCAGGACGGTGCCGTTCGTCGTGACCGCAAAGGTGAGCGAGGTGCCGGGCCCCACGCATCGTCGGGCGTGGCGGATGCAGCGGCGAAGGAGGCCCACGGCCAGGAGCGGCTCGCCGCCGGTAAAGGCGAGGAGCGCCTCTCGGGGGCGAAGCGCGAGCAGGACGTCGATTGCGCGGCGCGCGGCGTCCCACGGGAGGTCGCCGTGCTCCGGGCGTCCCGCCTCGAAGCAGTATGAGCACGCCGCGTTGCAGCGCCCCGTGAGGATCAGGACGAGCTCGCGGGGAGGAGCCGTATGGGCTATTGCCGCGTGTCCCAGATGTCGAGGCGGCGGGGCCAGCATTGCCACCCTGCGGGACGCGGGGGGACGACGATGATGATCCGCGCGACGTTGTCGACGTCCGCGGCGGAAAGCGGCTCGTCCGGCCCGTGTCCCTCCACGAAGGTGGTGAGGGCCACGGAGAGCTCCACGAGACGGTCCTTCAGTGCTGTCACGTCCCCGTAGGTCTCGAGTTTCGGCGGTTCCGACATCGGCTTCTTCCCTTCCCGCCGCGGCTTTCCGTCGCGGCGACTCAGAATCTCTTGCCTTTCCCGGCCTCGAGGACCCAGACGTCCCCGCGGCGGCTCTCCTCGACGAGCGCGGCAAGCCGCCCGTCGGCCGAGAGCGTGAAGGAGGAGATCTCCGTGGAGAGGTCCGCTGGCTCCCCCCAGGGGACGGAGCGGGGCTCGCCCCCCTTGATCGGGACGGCCCGGACCGAACAGCGTCCCTCGGCCCACTCCGCCAGGACGAGCAGCGTCTCTGTTCCCGGGTCCGCGAACGCGTACCACGCGGAGGTCCCGGACGTGACGCGGCGCGCGGGATGCCGGCCCTCGAGGTCGACGATCCAGACGTCTCGCGAGCCCGCGTCCCCGCTCGTGCAGGCCAGCAGGCCGCCCGGAAGGAACCGCGGGAACGCCGCCCACGTCTCGGTGCGCGTTCGCTGGTGCGGGTTGCCGGCGGGTCTTCCGTCCCGCATCGGAACGGTCCAGACCTGCTCACTTCCGCCCCGGTCGGAGACGAAGGCGAGCTGGGTCCCGTCGGGCGACCAGGAGGGCTGTGTGTCGGTGCCCTCGTGGGGTGCGACCGGGACCGGCTCGCCGCCGCCGGAGGGGACGACGAGGATCTCGCGCTCCTTCTCCCTCACGAGGTAGAACGCGACGAAGCGTCCGTCCGGGGAGACGTCGGGACAGGCGGCGCGTCCGCCGAGCTCGGTGAGGCGGCGCGGTGGTCCGGCGGGGCGGCCGTCCGAGAGAGGGAGGGACCAGAGGTCGACCGCGTTCTCCCGCGTCGACGTGTAGACGAGGAACCGGCCCCTGGGGTCGAGGCTTCCGAAACCCGCGAGCCGACTCTCCTCTGCGCGAGTTCGTGCGCCCGTCCGTCGATCGACGAGGACGAGCGAGTTCCCCTCGAGGAGTGTCGCGTAGCAGAGCCTCCGACCGTCGCGTGAGAGCGCCGGGTGTATCTCCATCCCGGTCCCGAGAGTGACCCGCTCAGGGGTGCCTCCTCCGATGCCGATGCGCCACACGGCGCGGGTCGCCTCGCGATACGACGCGAAGTAGACGTGGAGTCCGTCGGGTGAGAAAGCGGGGTCGAAGTCGGCCGGGCCATCCGCGGTGAGCCGTCGGGCCGCCCCCCCCGCCACCGGGACGAGCCAGAGGTCGTGGAAGTCGCGGTAGCAGATCGTCGTCCCGTCCGGGGAGAACGCCGGCTGACGTTGCTCGTAGAGCCCGTCCGCCTCGCGCGTCAGGCGCCTGGCCTTTCCCGGGTCGGCCAGGGGGGCCGTCCAGATCGTGGAGCCACCGTTCCCGGCTTCGCGGGAGAACGCGACGAACCGGCCGTCGGGGGAGATCGCGGGATCGCAGCAGTTGGCGGCCAGCGATTGCGGCGGCCCGCCGAAGCGCGGCACCTTGCGGAGCTCGGTTCCCTGGTCGTCCGCGGCTGCGTAGACGATGGTCCGCCCGTCGGGGAGCCAGGCTGGCGAGCTCTCTCGCTCGGGGTCGTCCGTCAGCCGAAGTGGCCGTCCGCCGTCGACGTCGACGACCCAGAGGTCGGTTCGCCCGTTCTGTTCAGCGACGAACGTGAGGACCTCGCCGTCGGGAGAGAGAGCCGGGTCGGACTCGCAGCCGGGTCCGCTCGTCACCTGGCGAGGCTGGAAGGGCGGGAGGCCAGCGGGGCTTCGGAGCGCACGGAGCCCCGCGACGGTTGCGAGGAGGGCGGCGGAGGCCGCCAGGGCAGCGAGCGCGCGGTGACGGAAACGTCCCGCCGGGAGGGCGGCAAGGGCGAGCCGTTCACCGGACGCGATGGCCTGGAGCGAAAAGGCGACGTCCCGGGCCGAGGAGAACCGCTCGGCTGAGGCCTTCTTCAGGCATCGGCCTACGACCTCGCGAAGCGGGGCCGGCACGTGGACCGACGGCCCTTCGAGCGGAGGCGGCGCCTCGTGGAGGATGGCAGCGATCACCTCCGACGCGGTGTGGCCGGGAAAGGCCCGGTGCCCCGAGAGCATCTCGTAGAGGACGCAGCCGAACGCGAAGATGTCGGCCCTGTGGTCGACCTGGAGTCCTCGGAGCTGCTCCGGGGCCATGTAACCGACGGTGCCCAGGAGCGCGCCGGGCGCCGTCCTGATCGCGGGCAGCGACTCCGTGTTCGCATCGGGGCCGGTGGCTTCCTTCTTCGCCAGCCCGAAGTCGAGGATCTTCGGGTGGCCGGAGGAGCAGAGAAAGATGTTCTCGGGCTTGACGTCCCGGTGGACGAGGCCGCGCGCGTGTGCGGCCTCGAGGCCTTCGGCGATGGACGCTGCGATCTCCGCGGCCTCGCGCCAGGGTATCGGTCCCCGCCTGAGGGCGCTCCTCAGCGTCTCTCCGTCGAGGAGCTCCGTGACGGCGAAGTGGACTCCATTCGTCTCGCCGACGTCGAACAGCGCGAGGATGTTGGGGTGAGAGAGGGCAGCGACGGCCCTCGCCTCGCTCTCGAATCGTGCGAGAGCTCTCTTGTCGCCCGAGAGGTGGTCGGGGAGGACCTTGATCGCGACGTCGCGCCCGAGCCGGGTGTCGCGCGCCCGGAAGACCTCCCCCATGCCGCCTGCGCCGAGCGGGGAGAGGATTTCGTAGGGACCGAGTCGCATGCCGGGAACGAGAGCCATCGGGCCCTCCCGCGCCGCCGGACTTCAGGACGTCTGCCGTCGAGTGTAGTCCCGTCCTGCGGAACCGGGGGAAGAGAACCGACTCCTCAGCTGGCGGGTGCGACGCGCCTCAGCTGCTCGACGAAGCGCTCGGGATCGGAGACCGAAAGGAGGAGCGAGAACCCCTCCGTCGTCGGGACGTACACGACCCGGTGGGGGGCCGTGAGGTAGAGGAGCGACTTCTCGCCGCTCGCCAGCCGCCACCAGCCGCTGCGGTAGCCTGGGATCGCGGTGCCGGCCGTCCGGCGCCTCGGGGAGAGCGACGGCTCGTTCCGAAGGTCGACGACGCGTGCGGTCGCGCCACGGAGGTGAGCGGCGGGTACGGTGCGGCCCCAGAGGTCGCCGCGGATCGTCAGACCGGCGGAAGAGAGAGCGAACGTCGAGCTTCTCGCTCCGGCGATCGTCTTCGTCACGAGGACGCCCACCACGAGGAGGACGACGGCGAGGACGACCGGCATGATCCAGAGCGCGGTCGAGGCCTTCCCCTGTGGCGGAACGAGGGTGTAGACGACTGTGTCCATCGGGAGCCTCCCGGGAGA
>CALBDV010000035.1 GCA_937927565.1 uncultured Holophagales bacterium | reverse complement strand
TGGACGAGGGGCGGGCCTCCCGGGGAGGGCCGGGCGTGTTTCATGGAACCTCCTGGTGCTGAGTGTTCAGCGATAGGGCACGCGATCTGCACTTCTCCGGGCCCGACCCCTCCGCCGCTCTCCGGCGAGGGATCGAGTGTTCTCTGTGACCGGGCAGGAGCGTTCGGCACGACCTTGCCGCGGGCGGCCCGGGACACGGTTCGGGATCGGAAAGCATGAGCTCGAAAATCGACATTTCGTAGAAGGTCGAAGCTTAGAGAGAAGCCGATGCATCCGCATTGGTGCGAACGCATCATTTGTCGCTCGATTGTTATGACGACATCGTCTCAGGATCTTTACGCGGTTCCTCTCGTCGCCGCGGCTCCAGCTCGTTCGAACACCGCTCCCGAAGCGCTCCGAAGCGATGGACCGCCGCCGCATACCGGGGGAATCAGGGTGAGAGTCCGCCCCGGAAGACCGGTGTGAATTCACCCCTTCGCTGGTCCGGTATTCGCACCTGAACGCCCACTTCTCCGGCGCGGGTGCCCGAGCCGAGCCAGATACGGAGAGAGCACGGGCAATGGCCCGCCCCGCGTCAGCGTCCTGCCGCTTCCTTCCGGGGAGTCGTCGACTTCGGGGCGGAGGCTTGCATCTCCTCGACGAGCCGCTCCAGCTCCCCGGCTTCGAGACGCACTGGGCGCATCGCCGCCCGTGGCCGCACAGATCGCGGGTTCTCGAGCCACTTCCCGAGCGTTTCGGCCGTCCAATGCCGGCTACCCGGCGCCGTCGCCGGGTAGAAGGCCGAGAACAATCCCGAGAGGTTCGGCCCGGCTGAACCCCGACCCAGAGGCCCGTCGGTCACGAGGGCTCGGTGGCATCCGCCGCAGTGCTTCTCGAACGTGGAGTCGCCCTTCGCACTGGCGCCCGAGAAGCGGACCCGATAGGTTGCATCGGCGCTCTCGGTGTCGGCGTTCTGAAGCAGGAAGGCGATGACCGGCTCGGCCTGGCGATCGTCGAGGCCGAACCTGGGCATGTTCTCGACGGGCACGGCGAGCGACCGTGCGAGCTCGCTCTGCTCGCGCTTCCAGGCGACCCTGTCGAGGTCCGTCGCGAGCCGGTTCCCCGATCCCCCGACGACGTGACAGCGCCGGCAGGCGAGGCGCTCGACGAGCCGGCGTCCCTCGGCGACGGCCGGCGCATCGGCACGCGCGTGCTCCGCAGCCTGGCCGGAGAGGAGCCGCTGGTGAGCGATCTCCTTCCGGAGTGCCGCGGGGTCGCCCCGGTGGCAGGCCGCACACGAGCCCTGATCGGTTCTGTGCGCCGCGTGGCATCCGCCGCAGCTCTCGGCCGCCCGACGCTTCGACGCGGCTCCCGCCCACCCGGCCAGGGCGAAGACGAGAAGCGCGATCAGAAGGGTGCGACGAATCGCCAATCCGGCCCCCGGAAGAAGAGCCCCACCGCCGTCAGGACGAGGACGGCGAGGCTGGCGAGGAGGACGAGAACGAAGACGACGCGGAGGTTTCTCGGAAACCACGAGGCGCTCTCGACGGGCCGCGTCGAGAGCCACGGCAGCGCGACGAGGAGAGCGGCGAGGGCGAGGGCCGCGTAGATGGCCAGGGTGTCCCAGCTGACGAGCTCCTGGATCCAGAGAAGGAACCAGGCCGACTTCGCGGGATTCGGCGGGCGCGAAGGATCTGCGGCGACTTCGAGCGGCGCCGGGAAGAGCGCCGCGAGGAGGAGGAGCGCGGCGAGAGCGGCCAGAAAGGCCTGCTTCACCGGCCGGAAGAAGTGAGGCGAGCTCGAGACGTACTTGCTCACAGGTACGGCAGGAGCCCCTTCTGCCTGCGGATCACGAAGAAGTGGAGCATCGAGAGACAGAGGATGGCGAGCGGGATCACGACGACGTGGAGGGCGTAGAAGCGAAGGAGCGAGAGCGGGCCGCCGACGCCGTCCGGGACGAGGAGCGACCGGACCGGGCCGCCGAGCGGAAGCGCGCGGAGGAGCTCCATCCCGGTCTCTGTCGCCCAGTATGCGAGCTGGTCCATCGGGAGGAGGTAGCCGGTGTAAGCCTCGAAGACGCAGAGGAAGAGGAGAAGACAGCCGACGACCCAGTTGAGCTTCCTCGGCCGCTGGAACGCCCCCGTCAGGATCACGCGGAGCGTGTGGAGGGCGAGGAGGACGAGGAGGGCGTGAGAGGAGAGCCGGTGGAGGCTCCGGAGGTACGCCCCGCCCCACACGGCGCGCTCCAGGAACTGGACGGAGCCGTGCGCCCCCGCCGGAGAGGGGCTGTAGTAGAAGAGGAGGAGGAGGCCCGTCGCCGCGAGAACGAGGAGGCAGGTGAAGGCGAGGCCGCCGAGGCAGAGCGTGTAGCGCAGCTTCAGGTTCTCGCCGAGGACGACGCGCGGGAACAGGTGCTTCGCCAGCTCCTTGATCACGCCGGCTCTCCCTCGGGCGCGGGGCTCGTCCTCTCGCACGCGCACCCACGGGCGGCGGCCGCGGAGGCGGTTCGCATCGCCGCGCCACGGCCGCGCGGAACGAGGAGCTCGCCCTCCCGCCTCTCGACCGCGAGCCGGACGAGCCCGCGCGGGGCCGGACCGTTCAGGACCTCTCCCCCGCTCCCGAAGCGGCTCCCGTGGCAGGGGCAGGCGAAGCCGCTCTCCGTCGCCGTCACGGTGCAGCCGAGGTGCGTGCAGGCGAGGTCGAGGGCGAAGAGCTCGACTCCGCGGCGGACGACGGCGACGCCGTCCTCGCGGAGGACGAGCGCGCCGTCCGCCGGGATTTCCTCCTCTCGGACCCGCACGGCCTCGCGCCCGGGCGCCACCGCACCCGACCGCGGGGTCAGGTAGCGCCAGAGGGCCGCGCCGCCGAGCGCGGCGAACCCTAGCGTCCGGAGCGCGGAGCGCCGTGTTCGAGGAACGTCTGCCATCTCTTCGCCACGAGGCGTGCGTATTCCGGGGAGTTTCGACTCATCTTCTCGAAGCGGTCCCTCGGGAGGAACTCTCCTGCGACGATTCTCTGTCCCTCCCGGTTCCACCACGACCGGAGCGGGAGGCCGTCACGGCCGAGGTCGTACAACCGCTCCGCGTCCTCCTCCAGCAGGAACCTTCTCCCGTTCCCGTGGCAGCCGTCGCATCCGGGCGTCCCGCGGCGAATCGTGTGGGGGGCCGCCGGCCGCCACTCGGCCGCGAGGAGCCGGTTCTCCCATCCCCTCGCGACGTCCGTCGCGAAGAGGACGAAGTGCGGGCGGATCGGCGAGACTCGCCCGTCCTCGTCGAGCCCGAGCGGCGGGGCGCCCTGCCGCTTCAGGGCCGCGCTCTTCTTCCAGGGGCCGAGCGAAGGGAGGGGCGCGAAGGCCTCCTTCTGCCCGGCCGTCTGAGCCTTCACCAGAAACGTCCCGTACTCCTGCGCCTCCCAGGCGGCGTGGCAGGAGGCGCACGCCACTTTCGCCATCGGGCCGTCCGGCACGTGTCCCGGGCTCGTCGCCGCGTCGGGAGCGTGGCAGTCGCGACACCCTTTCGCCGCGCGCTTCCCCTCCTGCAGGGACTTCATCGTGTGGCAATCGGCGCAGGCCATCCCGCGCTCGGGGTGGACGTCGGGGAGCATCTGGAGGAACGGCTCCCCCTGCGAGACGGCGCCGCGCCGGTAGCGCGCATGGTCCTCTCGGGGGGCGCGCCCCTCGTACTCCCAGCCGGCCGAGTACCCCTTGTGGCACCTCAGGCAGGCCTCGTTCGTCGGGCGTCCTTTCAGGTGCGGGCCGAACCCGTGGCAGTCGGAGCACGAGGTCACGTGGCAGCCGCCGCACGACTGCGCGAAGAAGCGATCGCCCTCCGCGCCGAACGCGCGACGCGCGAACGCGGCTTCCCGCGCGCGCGTCGCCATCGGGCCTTTCAGGACCGCGTCCGCCCCGTCATGGCACGTCACGCAGGCGGCCTCGCCGGGGCCTTCGGCTCTCGCCGGCCCGGCCGGTCGGAGCGCCAGGACCCCGGTGCTAGCGGCCAGGACGAAGCAGGCGGCGATGAAGAGGGTCATGGAGCGCGGCATGGTCGAGCTTCTTTCGGTAGATGGGGTCGTCGGGTTTCGGGTGGCAGACGAGGCAGAGGTTGACGCCGAGCGTTGAGCGGACCTCCCTCTCGGACAGCGGCCGCGCGCCGTCGCGGGCGATCGCGGCGTGGGAAACGACCTTCCCGTCGTCCATCGAGAGGAAGCCGTCGAGGGCCTTCTTCGGGTTTCGTGGGCAGAGGAGCGTGCTCTTCACGGAGCCGTTCTCGAGGACGTTCTGCCCGAACCCGAGGAACGCCGGATCGCCGTGGCACGCGGCGCACGTCACGGCCTTCCGGCCCGTGTTGTGCGCGAGGAACGGCACGAACCGGAGCTGCGGCGTCCCGCGGTACCGGGCGACGGCCTCCTCCTTCGAGGTCGTCCCGTCCTCCTCGATCACGGTCACGAAGGTCTGGCAGCCGGGGGTCACGGGGGCGATGCCGCCCCGCCCGTTCACGGCGAGAGGGAACGGCGAGAGAGTCCGGTAGTCCTCCGACTCGGAGAACTCCCCCGGCGAGTCCTCGTCCTTCACGAAGTCCCAGCTCGAGGTCCGCTTGTCGTACGTCGTGTGGCAGCCGTAGCACTGCGGCACCGCGCGGGAGTGACACGCGGAGCACTCGAGCCGCTCGTGCCCGGCGACGGTGTGGGCCGCACTCCCCGTGATGACGCGGCTGACGAGGACCTTGCCGGTGCGCTTGACGGCGACTCTCACGACCCCGCCCTCCTCGAAGACGTTCGAGAAGGGACGCCCCTTCGAGGTCAGCGCAACGCGCGTGCCGGGCGCGATCCGCCGGCCGTACTGCCGCGACTCGCGGATCGGCGGGTCGCTCTCGCGCGTCACCTCGACGAAACGCGGGCGCGCGGCGGCGCTGCCGTGGCAGTCCTCGCAGCGGATCTCGACCTGCTCCTCCATGTTCGCGTGGGCGAAGCCGTCTCCCATCACCTCGCGCGAGGTGTGGCAGTCGATGCACTCCATGCCGGCGGCGAAATGGACGTCGGGCATGATGTGCGAGTAGTTGCGGCCGTCGCTGCCGGGCAGCGGGCCGGGCAGGCCGTCCTTCGTCGGCACGAGGCCGTTGTTGCCGTCATTGAGGCCCTGGTAGGCCAGCGCCACGCGGCCGCTGCGGTGATGGCAGCGCGTGCAGGCCTCCATCGTCGGCAGCCCTTCCATCGCGTGCGTGCGGCTGTGGGGGGCGCGGCCGCGCATCGTCGGGTCGCCGCCGTGGTACTGCGCATCGTCGGCGTAC
>CALBDV010000034.1 GCA_937927565.1 uncultured Holophagales bacterium | reverse complement strand
TGCAGGCGACGAGGACGACCTCGGCGTCGTCGCACATGTAGAGGTCGGCGCGCTGCTCGACCTTCATCGCCTCGTACTTCTCGTTCAGGTGGACGTTCCACGCCTCGAGGTCCGACTCGGCGAGGTAGATCGACGAGATGAGGTTGCGGCGGTGGTCCTTGTCGCCCCAGACGCCCCACGCGGGGATCCCGGGCTTGATCATCGAATCGGGAAGGCTGACCTTGCCCGTCATCTGGCCGAGGTAGCCGTCGGAGGCGATGACGACGGGGTTGCGGTACTTGAAGGCGAGGTCGAACGCCAGCATCGTCAGGTCGAGCATCTCCTGCGGCGTCGACGGCGTCAGGACGATGGCGTGCGTGTTGCCGTGGCCGAGGCCGCGGCAGCAGAGCTTGATGTCGGCCTGCTCGGGAGCGATGTTGCCGAGGCCCGGCCCGCCGCGCATGACGTTCATGAAGACGGCGGGGACCTCGGAGCCGATCATGTAGGAGATCCCCTCGAGCATCAGCGAGAAGCCCGGCGAGGAGGTGAACGTCAGGCACCTCATCCCGGCGCCGCCGCAGCCGTACATCATGTTGACGGCGGCGACCTCGGAGACGGCCTGCAGGAACATCCCGTCGAGGTGCGGAAGGAGCTTGGCCATCAGCTCGGCGCCTTCCGTGGACGGGGTGATCGGGTAGCCGAAGAAGTGGCGGCAGCCCGCGAGGAGAGCGCCGACGGAGGCCGCATAGTTCCCCTTCAGGACGAGCGGCTCCATCTTCGGGAGCGGGACGATCTCGTTCGGGATGTCGACCGGCTCGGGGGCGTCGGTCATCCGGTCGCCGAAGAGCTTCGCCGGGTCCTGGAGCTCGTAGTCGGCGTCGGACGGGGTCGCCTGGAGGCCGTACGGCTCGGGGCAGGCGTCGATGCAGAGCCCGCAGCCGTTGCAGTGCTCCAGGTCCAGGATGACCGGGGTGAGTCCGGTCTGGGGGTTGATCTCGGTCCCCATCGAGATGCAGTGCTTGGGGCAGGCGCTGATACAGCGGCCGCAGCCCTTGCAGAACTCGGGGAGGACGAACGGTTTCGGTCTTTCCTTCAGGGCGGGCATGGTGCCTCCTCCGGGGTGGAGTTTACCGGGCCGAACCTGATGAAAATGCACCATTTCCGCGAAAAACGTCCCGGATCAGAGCATGGTATCAAGACACGCGCAAACGCGCGAGCACGAGGGCTGAATCAGAACGGCCGTCGCCGGACCCGGTCTCTGGCGGCGGCCCGGAGGGCCTCCATGCGCGAATAGAGGTTGTCGCCCGGACAGGCGGTGGGGCTGACGTCCCGATGACCAAAGACGTTGTCGACGGGCGAGCCGTACGCCGCGTAGAGGCTCCTGCCGAGAGGGTCGATGCCCCTGCGGCTCGCGATCCAGGCGGTCAGCTGGGCGATTGCCGAGAGCTGTGCCTCGGTCGGCTGATGATCGATCGGCGGATGGAAGTAGCCGAAGGCCGAGATCCCGGTGCTGCCTCTGTTGAAGCCGTCGTGGGCGCCCTGGACGTCGGTCGTGTCGTCGTCATCCTCTCGGGCCTGGAAGACATGGCCGTGCTTGCAGACGACGTAGGCGTAGCCGATGTCGTTCCAGCCCCGCGTGTCGATGTGGAAGGTCTGGATCGCGCGGACCCGGGCCGCGCACTCCTCCCAGGTGTCGGCCGCCCAGTCTTCGACGGTCGCGGTGTGGTGGATGCCGACATGCCGGGCGAGAGTGAAGGTGTAGCCGGTCCTCGGGGGCCGTGCGCCCCACTCGGCGCGGGAGAAGACAGGCGGTTTCGCGGCGCCCGGAACGGGGATCGCGACATCCGGCAGCGGAACGACCGTCCGGCGGGGGAGGCCGGACACCTCGAGGCCTGCGCGCGGGGGCGCCGGCGCCGGTGTCGCGCGGACAGCCAGCTCGGTCGGGCCGCGCGCGTGCGAGGTCCCCGGATCGATGACGTGGAGCGAGATCCGGATCGGCTCGTCCGGATCCGGAACTCCGGCCGGGCGGCGAATGCGGCAGCGGAGGAACCGGCTGGCAGGGTCGACGAAGACGAGGGCGCCGAGGGTATCCCCGGCGAATGGGTTGGGCTCACCGTCCTCGCGCGTCGATTCGATCGGCTCGTCCGGAGGGACGGCGATCCACCGTCCCCAGCGAACGCCGTCCGGGCTGACGCTGAGCTGAACCTCGATTCCCGGAACGCCCTTCCAGTGTGGTCCGACCGCGGAGAAGGCGATTTGCGGATCCCGAACGGACGAGATGAGCCAGTCGTCCGTCGAGACGTCCGGAGTGCCGGTGAGGAGTGCCGGTGCGGGCTCGACGGGGCTCGTCGTGAGGTCGGCGTCATCCACGACGAGGCGGACCGACCGCGTTTCGGCAGCCGCGGGTGCGGCTGCGAAGAGGCCCGCGAGGCCAGTGGCCAGCGCGACGGCCACGACGATCGGCGGACGAGAAGGCCGGGACGGACTCATCGCAGCGCGTCGATCCTGCGGATCGCCTCGAGGGCGCCGAGTGGAAGCGACAGCCCGGTGGGCCGTCCGCCCGGGATCACGTGCGACACGAGCGCTTCGAGCGAGTCGGGTGCGGGCGCCGCGAACCCGTACCCGAGCTGCGGTTCGCGGGGGTTGATTCTCACGAGCGTCCGTCGGGGGGCGCGCCCGGCCCGATCCGAGAACATCCGCACCGTCGGCACGTTCGTCCCCGCGCCGAGCTCGAGGACGACGAGCGGCCCCTTCACGGCACCGAGCCAGTTCCCGAGCGTCGCGTGCTGCGCGTCGGTCCGTGTGTCGTCCCAGCCCATGTCGCCGAACATCAGGATGTTCGGGCGGGCGAGGCCGCGGCAGGACGGACAGGATGGGAGCGGCGGCCGTGCCCGGCAGGTGGCCTCGTCGATCTCGACCTCGATTCCGTCCGCGGGCCGGATCGCCTCGCCGCAGTTTCGCAGGCACTGGAGGAAGTGGATCGACCCGTGGCACTCGACGATCCGGTTCTCGGAGAAGCCGGCTTTCTGGAACTGCCCGTCGACGTTCGACGTGAAGACGAAGGCGCCGTGCGGCTTTCCGGCGGCCCACTTCTGGAGGATGGCGAACCCCTCGTGCGGTACGGTGCGCCTGTAGAGGTTCAGGCGGTGGCCGTAGAAGCCCCACGCGAGGGCGGGATCGTCGAAGAACCACTCCGGGTTGGCGAGCTGCTCGAATCGCAGGCCCAGCTCTCGGAAGGCGGGGTAGGCGTTCCAGAACCCCTCCGGGCCTCGGAAGTCGGGGAGCCCCGAGTCGACGCCCATCCCGGCTCCGGCCGTGATCACGAGCGCCTCGGCTTCGCCGACGGCGCGGGCAGCGAGCGAGAGGGAGGTCTCGAGGCCGGCGTCGCTGAGCATCCCCCTCATTCTAAGGACAGCATCGTCGGACGGCATCACACCCGTCTTCCTTGCGTAGGCGGCGCGGAGTTCCTATCGTCCCGAGCATGAAGGCTCGCCCCCGTCCTCTCTCCCTCCTGTTCCTGGCAGTTGTCGTCGTCTCGTGCGCTCCCGCCGGCCGCGTCGCCCAGGTGCCTCCAGCGGCGGCACTCGAGGCGCAGCCGACAGCCTCCTCCGCGATCGACCTCGCCGGCATCGACCGCTCCGTCGCCCCCGGGGACGACTTCTTCGCCTGGGCGAACGGCGGCTGGATGAAATCCGCCGAGATCCCTGCCGATCGCAGCTCGTGGGGTGTGGGCGGAATCCTCACGGAGCTGACGGCGAAGCGGACGGCCGACCTCATCGCCGAGGCGGCGAAGTCGAATGCCCCGGCCGGGTCCGAGGCCCGAAAGATCGGCGACACCTACGCGACCTTCCTGGACGAAGCAGCCATCGAGGCCAAGGGCCTGTCGCCGCTGAAACCGGCCCTCGAGAGGATCGCCGCGATCGTCGACTCGCGGGACCTCGCCCGCTCGCTCGGGGCGACGCTCCGCGCCGACGTCGACGCCTTCAACAACACCGACTTCTACACCCCGAACGTCTTCGGCCTCTGGGTCGCGCAGGACCTGGCCGAGCCGACCCGGTACGCGCCCTTCCTCCTGCAGGGCGGGCTCGGGATGCCCGACCGCGACTACTACCTCGACCCGTCGCCGCGGATGGCCGAGATCCGGGCCCGCTACAGGGAGCACGTGGCGGCGGCCCTGAAGCTCTCGGGTGACGCCGCCGCCGAGGCCGAGGCGAAGGCGGGGCGGATCGTCGAGCTGGAGCGGCTCATCGCGGCGTCGCACGCGAGCCGCGACGACTCGTCGGACGTGGCGAAGGGGAACAACCGCTGGACGCGCTCCGACTTCGCGGCCCGCGCTCCGGGACTGGACTGGGACGCCTTCTTCGAGGCCGCCGGCCTGGCAAGACAGCAGGAGTTCATCGTCTGGCAGCCGGGTGCGGCCACGGGGATCTCCGCCCTGGTGCGCGACCAGCCTCTTTCGACCTGGAAGGACTACCTGGCCTTCCGTGCCGTCGAGAGCGCCTCGACGTTCCTCCCGAAGGCCTTCGCCGACGAACAGTTCGCCTTCTACGGAAAGGTCCTCTCGGGCACGCCGAAGCAGAGCGACCGCTGGAAGCGGGCCGTCGCGGTCACCGACGCGGCCCTCGGCGAAGCGGTCGGAAAGCTCTACGTCGCGAAGTACTTCCCGCCGTCGGAAAAGGCGCGCGCCGAGGCTATGGTGAGAAACGAGATTGCCGCCTTCGGCAAGCGGATCGACCGTCTGGACTGGATGTCCCCGGAGACGAAGGCAAGGGCAAAGGAGAAGCTCGCGATCCTCAAGGTCGGAGTCGGCTACCCGGACCGGTGGCGCGACTACTCCGGCCTGGAGGTCGTTGCGGGGGACGCGCTCGGGAACGCGCAGCGGGCCTCTCTCTTCGAGTACCACCGGAACCTGGCGAAGCTCGGCCAGCCCGTCGACCGCGGCGAGTGGGTCATGAACCCGCAGCTCGTCAACGCGGTGAACCTCCCGGCGATGAACGCGATGAACTTCCCGGCCGCGATCCTCCAGCCGCCCGACTTCGACCCGAACCGGCCGGAGGTGATGGACTACGGCGCGGCCGGCGCCACCATCGGCCACGAGATCAGCCACAGCTTCGACGACCAGGGGGCGCTCTTCGACGCCGAGGGGCGGCTGAAGAACTGGTGGACGAAGGAGGACTTCGCCCATTTCGCGGCCTCCGCGGAGAAGCTCGTCGCGCAGTACGACGCCTACCGGCCGTTCCCCGACCTCGCGGTGAACGGCAAGCTGACGGTGAGCGAGAACATCGCCGACGTGGCGGGGCTCGCAGTGGCGTACGACGCGTACCGCCTCTCCCTCGGCGGCCGCGAGGCGCCGGTCGTAGACGGGCTGACGGGAGACCAGCAGTTCTTCCTCAGCTTCGCCCAGAGCTGGCGGACCAAGATGCGCGAAGCGGCTGCCCGCCAGCGAATCGTCACCGACTCCCACTCGCCTGCCGAGTACCGGGCCGATTGCGTGAGAAACCTCGACGCCTGGTACACCGCGTTCGACGTGAAGCCGGGGCAGAAGCTCTACCTCGCCCCGGGGGAGCGCGTGAAGATCTGGTAGGCCGTTCCGTCTTCCAGGCCCGCGGGGAAACGGGCCGCAGGGAAGGCCCTGCGGCCCGTTTCTCAACTCAGCCCTTCACGGCTTCCAGTTTCGATGCGGTCAGCCACTTCTTTCCGTCCTTCTCGGAGACGGTTCCCGTTGCAACAGCCGGCCGCGCCTTCATGCAGGACATCCCGAACTTCTCGGAGACAGCGTTCTTGACCAGGTAGTACTCCGTCCGGCCGGCCTTGTCGGTGACGACGAGGACGTCCTGACAGCTCTTGGCGTCGGCCTTCTTCAGGATGCACATCGCGCACTGGACGTCGCCGGTGAGGGACACCTCGGCCGGCTTGGCGGCGGGCTTGTCGGCGGCCAGCGCGGCGCCGGCGAGGCCGAGCACCAGGGCGACGGCGACCAGGGTGGCGATCAGGAACGAGGAGCGGTTGGGAGTCTTCACGAGCAATCTCCTTCTTCGGCCGCGATGGGACGCGGCGGCCTGAATTATCGGTCGATTCATGTCCTCACCCTCCGGCCGGCGAAGGGGCAGGTGGAGAGGTCTCTCGGCCCCTTCGTTTCGTCTCCGCGAGAGATATGCTGGCCCGTTGAGAGAAGAGCCCGTGATCGTCGGTGTCTTGCTCGCGGCGGGAGCCGGGACGCGTTTCGGTGGCGACAAGCTGCTCGCTCGTCTCCCCGACGGGACCCCGATCGGCGTTCGGGCGGCACGGACGCTTCGGAGCGCTGTGGACCGGGGCCTTGCGGTGGTCCGGTCAGGGGACGTGACCCTTGCCCGTCTCCTCGAAGCCGAGGGTCTTGACGTCGCCGTCTTCTCGGATGCGGACGAAGGCATGGGGGCGAGCCTCGCCTTTGGCGTCGGGGCTGCGCCCGACGCGGACGGCTGGATCGTCGCGCTCGCGGACATGCCGTTCGTCCGCCGCGAGACAGT
>CALBDV010000033.1 GCA_937927565.1 uncultured Holophagales bacterium | reverse complement strand
GAACTCGTCGCGGGGGATACCGGCCTGCAGGAGCGTCGCTCGGAGAGTCGAGCTCTTGATGTATCTGTGGCCGGGGAGCGTCAGCGTGCTTCGCGTTCCGTCGGGGTTCTGCCTCGCGAGCGCGACGTGGTTCCCCTGCCGGATGACCTTGTAGCCGAGGAGGGCGAGCGCCGCGAGGACCTTCTCGAGCGGCGCGTCGACGGGGAACTTCGGCACTCAGACCGCCACGCGGGTCTCGGCGACGAACGCCTCGACGACGGGGTCCTCCTGGTCGAGCTCGGAGACGCCGAACGTCTCGATGTGGAAGGCGATCGCCGAGCGTACGTCCGCGAGGGCCTCCTCGTAGGAGTCTCCCTGGCCCATCACGACGCCCTTCAGCCCGATGGGGTAGGCCACGTACGTGTCGGGGTGCTTCTCCACGATGATCTTCACGTTCGCGGTCATGGTGTCGGGATGATGCCACCGACGAAGTCGCCGCTGGTGAGCCGCCCGGGCGGTCATCGTCTCCGCGGAGAGTCCCGGGCGTAGACTTTCTCTTCAGATCGACCACGAACGCCGCCGCGGAGGAGCCCGAGGGCTCTCGCTCCCGGAACACGCCTCGGCCCGTACGAGGTTCTCGCTCCTCTCGGCGCAGGGGGGATGGGAGAGGTCTGGCGGGCGCGCGACACGAAGCTGGCGCGCGACGTCGCGCTGAAGGTCCTCCCCGACCACCTCGCAGACGACCCGAAGGCGCTCGCCCGTTTCGAGAACGAGGCGAAGGCCGTCGCCGCGCTCTCGCACCCGCACATTCTCGCCATCCACGACTTCGGTCGGATAGACGGAATCTCCTTCGTCGTCACCGAGTTGCTCGAGGGCGAGACCCTCCGCGCCGCTCTCCTCCGCGGCCCGCTTCCCCTCCGCAAGGTCCTCGACGTCGCGTCACAGCTCGCCGACGCACTCGCCGCCGCGCACGAAAAGGAAATCGTCCACCGCGACGTCAAGCCCGAGAACGTCATCCTCACCAAGGACGGCCGAGCCAAGCTCCTCGACTTCGGCCTCGCGCACCACGACGCGGCGTTTCGCTCCTCCAACGACACCCACTCGCCCACTGTCTCGAGGAACACCGACCCCGGAACGATCTTCGGCACCGTCTACTACATGTCGCCGGAGCAAGCGCAGGGCCACCCCGCGGGCTATCGCTCCGACCAGTTCTCCCTCGGCGTCGTCCTCTACGAGATGCTCGCGGGCAAGCGCCCGTTCCACGGCCCGTCCCCCGCCGAGATCCTCACGGCGATCATCCGCGCCGAGCCCGAACCGCTCGGAGCCCCTGCGCCATCCACACCCACGCCCGTCCGCTGGATCGTCGATCGCCTCCTCTCCAAGGACCCCGCCGACCGCTACGACTCGACGCGCGACCTCGCGCGCGATCTCGCGACGTGCCGGCTACATGTTTCCGAGACGAGCGCAGGCCCAACCCTCGCCGCGGCTGCGCGTCGCTCCCGCCGCACTCTCGTCGCCATCACCGGAAGTCTCGTCGGGCTCACCTGCCTCGTTGGTGCCGTCCTGCTCGGTCGGGGCCTTCGCCCAACCCCCCCTCCGACTTTTCGCAAGCTCACGTTCGGGAAGGGAAGCGTTGGCGCAGCGAGGTTCACTCCGGATGGATTCAGCTTCGTCTACACGGCGTGGTGGGAGGGCGGAGCGACGCCGCTGATGTTCTCGGCTCGTCTCGACGCGCCCGCCGCGGCGCGGCCGCTGGAGCACGGCTCCGGGCAGGCCGTCGCTGCAAGGGGAGGTGAGCTGGCGCTCCTCCTGCCCCAACCTGTCCAGGCCGGTTCTCCGAGCGTCTCGCGGCGAATCGAGTCTCTTCTCGCGACTGTTCCCCTCGGAGGCGGGACGCCGCGGCCGGTCCTCGACGGTGTCCTCGCGGCGGACTGGAGCTCCGACGGAAAGACCTTCGCCGTCGTACGAAAACTCGGCGGGCGAGATCGACTCGAGTTCCCTCCCGGAAGGGTCCTTTTCGAGACGGCGGGCTGGATCCGGAGCCTCAGCATTTCGCCGCGAGGAGACCTCGTGGCCTTCACCCACTGGCCATTGCCCACCCACCCAGGTGGCGACCTGCTCGTTGCAGGAACCAACCGGAAAGCCACGGCTCTATCGGTCGGGTGGGCCCAGATCACAGGAGTGAGGTGGTCCCCGGACGGTTCGGAGATCTGGTTCACGGCCGGGCGGCCCTGGGGTTCTCAGGATCTCCACGCCATTCGACTGGATGGAAAGACCCGGATCGTTGCCACGGCAACGAATAGTCTCGTTCTTCAGGACGTCTTCGTGGATGGCCGAATCCTCCTTGCGAGCGGAACCTCCTCGGTAGAGATCTGGGGGCGGGGTCTGGCGGACGAAACCGAACGTCCCTTTTCGTGGCTCGATGGTTCGGGCGTCACCGGGGTCTCCGCTGACGGGACGAGCATGCTCTTCGGCGAGTTCTCGCTGGGGGGTGGTGAAGAATGCTCGGTCTACCTCCGCCGTTTCGACGGCACGACGCCGGTCCGGTTGGGAGACGGAAGGGCTCGCGGGCTCTCGCCGGACGGGTCACAGGCCCTCGTGGTGGTCCGCAAGCCGGAGGAGGCCCTTCTTCTCGTCCCGACAGGCCCAGGGGAGCCGAGGGCACTCCCGAAGGGCTCGATCGCAGGCTTCCACTGGGCCTCCTTCTTCCCGGACGGGAAGCGCATCCTCATCGTTGGCAACGAGGCCGGTCGGCCGATGCGTCTCTTCGTCCAGGACTCCGCAGACGGGCCCCCTCGCCCCATGTCGCCGGAAGGAGTGCGGGTGGCGGAGCCGAGCAACGCCGCGTCCCCCGACGGCAGGCTCGTCGCGGCGACGTCCGTCGCGGCGGACCGGGCACCGATCCTCGTGAACGTGGAAGACGGGACGATGCGACCGATCGAAGGGCTTGAATCGAATGACATTCCCTTGTCCTGGACGACGGACGGGAAGGAGTTGTTCGTAAGAGAGCCTTCCTCCTCGCGGAGCGCTCGCATCGTCCGCTTCGACCTTGCGACCCGGAAAAAGACTCTCTGGAAGGAGCTGCGCCCGGCAGATCCGACCGGGGCGAGTCTCGTCTATCAGCCGGTCATCGCCAGGGACGGTGAGATCTACTTGTACGCGGTGACTCGCTCACTCTCGAATCTCTTCCTCGTCGAAGGGGTCCGCTGACCGTCGGGAGCAACACAGAAGTGCGCGCCTGATTCCGTCGATGCGAGAAGGCCGGGGCCATCCGTCCGGAACGTAATACACGATTTCACGCCTGGCACGGCAGCCGCGCGCCTGGCACGTCAGCCGTCGGGCACCGCATCCCCCGCATCCCCGCATCGCTTCGACACTCGAGCGGCCGCCAGATCTGAGCGGGCGGGAGGGGTGTCCCGCGAGCGAGCGCCCGAGATGGAATGAGAAGGCCGACCTCCCTGGCGCAGTCCGAAAATCGGCTGCA
>CALBDV010000032.1 GCA_937927565.1 uncultured Holophagales bacterium | reverse complement strand
GGCGGCCGCCTGGTTGGCCGCGAGGACCTTCTGCTTGACGTCGATTTCGGGCATCTAGGGCCTCCCGCCGCCCTGCGAGGGCGGGCGGCGAGAGGATAGCGCGGCCAGCGCCCCGGCCAGTGCTGAGGACGAGACGCGGCCCGTCGTGGGGGGGAGGCGGACGAGTCGAAGCCGGGCCGGACTCACCGGGATCAGGGTCTCAGTACAACTCCGGGGGGAGACCGAGCTTCTTGCGCCGCTCCTGGTGCGTCTTCACGATCTCCGCCATCTCCGTCCGGGCCGCGTTCGCCAGGTCGCGGTACTCCTTAAGGGCCTTCTCCGCGGCCCTCCTCGCCTCCTCGGTCTCCGCCTGCTCGACGGCCTTTTCGAGCCGCAGCTCCTTCCTGTCGTCGATCTTCCGGTAGAGCTCGAAGTAGCGCGCCCTCTCCCGGGCCGTCAGGTCCGTGTCCTCCTTCAGCTTCGCCTCGTCCGCCGCGACGGCGCTTCCCGCTGCGGCGAGCGCCTTCGCGAGGAGATCGAGGGTCGGCTGAATGCACTCCGAGGCCCGCCGGTCGGTAGCGCAGATGGCACCCGCCGAGCCGGCGAGGAGCTTCCCCGAGGTGAGCGGCTCGAAGGCCTTCTGCATCGCCTCCCAGGCCTTCACCTCGGCCTGGAACCCGCTCTCCGCGAGCGCCGCCCAGTGCGCGAGGAACCCCGGGTACTGCTTGTCGACCTTCGGGAACTCCGCGACGGCGTTTCGCCACTTCTTGAGGCTCGCCTTCTCCTTGTAGTACAGGTCCATGAAGGGCTTCGTGCCGTTCTCGGTCTTCGCGTACGTGATGGCCGTCCTCGCGGCGCCGTACGCCGCGTCGATGACGCTCCGATTGTCGCGAAGCGCTTTGTAGGCCTCCCGGGCCTTTTCGACGTCGGCCTTCTTCAGCCCGCTTCCGCCGTCGAGCGCGTACTTACTCGCGTTCTTCCAGATCGGGTCCACCGCCTCCACGGTCTTCCGGATCTCCTCGAAACGCGCCGGGGCGTCGTCGGCGGCCTTCTGCAGCTCCCTGGCCCTGGCCGTGCGGAGGTTGCGCCAGGAGACGAGGAGGGCCCCGTCGTTGAGCAGGCTCAACAGGAAGTCCCGGTTCTGCTTCTCCCACTCGTCCTGGTCCGCCGGTCTCTCGCCGGAGGGCTTGTAATTCCTGGAGTCGTCCCAGGCCATTCCCGCCCGGCTGCAGAGCGATCGCCAGGTCTGCTCGTCGGCGGTGGCGGGAGAAGACTTCCCGAGGATCTCGACGAGCTTCGGCATCAGGTCGACGAGGATGTACGTCGAGGACATCCTGTGGGCCGACCAGGTGGCTCCCGGCCCCTTCGGCCGGTAGTCCTTCGCGGGCTCGACCTCCTTCTTCTCCGATCCCACCGGGGCCATCTCCGGGAGCATCGAGTCGAGGACCTGGGCCGGGCTGCGGCCCGCGGCCAGGAGCGAGGAGAGGGCGAGGACGGCGAGCGCGGGGCGCGGAATCGGGCGGCGTCGGTTCTTCATCTCGGCTCCCTCAGAACTGCGCGGCGAAGTCGAAGACGTACCAGCGCCCGCCGCCGCGCCGGATCAGCTCGTGGGGCTTCGGCGAGCCGTACTGGCGGCCGCGCTCGTCCCAGGCCTTCGTGGTGACGGTCGCTCTCTCCACGGACGGCTCGCTGATCTTCCTGGCCTGCGCCTTCTGCTCGTCCGTCAGGAAGAACGACTCGAGGTCGTTGCCCGCGTCGTAGCCCTTCACGACGGTCTTCTCGACCTTGTCGATCGTCACGTGGACGTAGAAGTCGCGGAACCGAACCTGGTGCCAGTCCCAGTGGTACATCGCGAGACTCTTCGCCCGCGGACCACCGAGAAACTTCGGGTCGATGCAGTCGAGGTAGAGCTTGAGGTTCTTCTCCTTGATGGCCGTCGCGAAGATCTCGACGAGCCTCTCGGGCGACACGTCGGGCGGGATCGCCTTCACGCTGTAGAGCGGTCCCTTGATCTCCTCGATCCGCTCTTCGCCCGCGAAGCGGCCGCCGAGCTCGGCGTTGCGGTCGGCCGCTGCGAAGGCGAGACCGTCGACCCAGATCGCCTCGGGGACGACGACCCAGCCCCAGAAGGCGCCGCCGATCCTCTTCTTCCCGGCTTCCGGCACGGTCAGCTCGGCGTTCTCGATTCGGCCCGCGACGGTGAACGGCGTCCCCTCGGCCAGCCCGGCGTTCACGAGGCGCCGGTAGCGCTTCAGCGCCTCGTACGCGCCGCGCCACGACGGAGTGTCGAGCTGGACGTAGTAGAGGCCCCGCGCCGGCGTGCCCCACGAAAGGTACTCGCGGCCGAGGTCGGTGAACTGGTTCGCCGGGTACTCGACCTTGTCGAGGACGACGTATTTCCCGGGCATTCCGGCCGCGGCGGGCTCACGGAGCCCGGGCGCCGGCAACGGCTGCGCCAGCAGCTTCCCGCCGGTGGACGCTTTCGCCTTCCACGCCGCGATCCGCGCCGCCGCCTCCTTCGAGAAGAGCTC
>CALBDV010000031.1 GCA_937927565.1 uncultured Holophagales bacterium | reverse complement strand
CTACGACCACGCCCGCACGCACTCGAGCACCCTCGGAAGGTTCCTTAGTCCGGACCTCCTCGCCGGAAGCCCCGACGACCCGCAGTCGCTGAATCGATACACCTACGCTAGGAATAACCCGCTCAAGTACGTCGATCCGGATGGGCGGGAGTGGGTCCATTCATCGAGGCTCGGGAGCGATAGGGAGTTCGTTATCAATGCGATGGTGGAGTACGTCCGGCGACCAGGCGGGCATGAGAGATTCCTTGAGATCGCCAGGTCGAGCACGAGGGTGGTTGTCGGGACCAGGTCATTGAACGACCTTGATGCCATCAAGGTCGGGGACGATGTCAGGTTCGGGGACACAACACCTCCGATGGGCGACCTGTTCCGGATGGATCTGGATCCGGGCGCGATCCTGCGGTTCGGGAGCAAGGTCGAGAAGCCGAGCTTCGCTCACGACCCGGCAGGCGTGACGACTCTCGGACACGAGATCCACCATGTTCTGGCCGGGATCGCCCGCGGGTTCTTGGCTATGAAGGATGGCGACAGGCCCGACTCTGCGAGGGGCGACGCTCAGAAGGAGGGACGCCGGATCTACTCAGAGAAGAAGACGCGAACGGAGGAGGAGGCGAGGGAGATAGTGAGGAAGCACGTGAACGACTGCACTCCGGGAGAGCGAGGGTGCCTGTGAGCGCACGCAGCAGCCTGGCCGGATTGTGGGCCGCTGTCGTCGCCGTATCGCTCGCCGTCACCGCATGTTCGAGCGCACAGCCGGAAGGGAGAGCCCCAGACCGCAGCATGAAGGTCTTCGTTTCGTCCTCCTTCGACAGTCGGCCCCTGAACGGCGTCTCTGTGTTCGTGCTGTCAAGGGATGGGCGGGTCTTATCGAGCGGAGTCACTGCAGGAAACGGACTGGTGCGGATACGAAAGCCTACCCCCAGTGAGCGTCCGGCATTCCTGTTGGCGGAACATCCCGATCACTTTATCGGTGGTCTGAGATGGGACGACGGCTTCGATGAGCACCTGATAGCCCTCGCACCGGGCGCCGTGATGTAGCGGCCGCTCGGGGCCGTGTCTACACTCGTGTATTGTTTGAGCTGAGCGACGGGGCGCGCTTTCGGGCGCGCCCCAGCGTCTTCGCAG
>CALBDV010000030.1 GCA_937927565.1 uncultured Holophagales bacterium | reverse complement strand
CGGCGGCGGGTCGTCCGGGGAAGGATGACGTCGTCGACGTAGCCCTTCTGCGCGGCGACGTAGGGGTTGGCGAAGAGCTCCTGGTATTCCTCGACCTTCGCCTTGCGCGCGGCCACGGGGTCGGGGCTCTGCGCCAGCTCGCGGCCGTAGAGGATGTTGACCGCGCCTTCCGGGCCCATGACGGCGATCTCGGCCGTCGGCCAGGCGTAGTTGAAGTCGGTCCGGATGTGCTTGGACGACATGACGCAGTAGGCGCCGCCGTAGGCCTTGCGCGTGATGACGGTGACCTTCGGGACGGTCGCCTCGGCGAAGGCGAAGAGGAGCTTGGCACCGTGCCGGATGATTCCGCCGAACTCCTGCTGCGTGCCGGGGAGGAAGCCCGGGACGTCCTCGAAGGTGACGAGCGGGACGTTGAAGGCGTCGCAGAAGCGGACGAAGCGCGCCCCCTTCGTCGCCGAGTCGATGTCGAGGACGCCCGCGAGGAAGTCGGGCTGGTTCGCGACGATGCCGACCGGCCGTCCGCCGAGCCGCGCGAAGCCGACGACGAGGTTCTTCGCGAAGTCGGCGTGGATCTCGAAGAGCTCGCCGTCGTCCACGACGCGCTCGATCAGCGCCTTCATGTCGTAGGGCTGGTTCGCGCTCGTGGGAACGAGGGTGTCGAGCTCGACGTCCTCCCGGTCGCACGGGTCCGAGCATTCCCGGCGGGGCGGGTCCTGCCGGTTGTTGGACGGCAGGAAGCCGAGGAGCGTCCGTATCTTCAGGATGCAGTCGGCGTCGGAGTCGGCCACGATGTGGGCGACGCCGGAGACGGACGCGTGGGTGTCCGCTCCTCCGAGCGCTTCCTTCGTCACTTCCTCGTGCGTGACCGACTTGATGACGTCGGGACCGGTGACGAACATCGAGGAGGTGCCGCGCACCATGAGGACGAAGTCGGTGATGGCGGGCGAGTAGACGGCCCCGCCCGCGCAGGCGCCCATGATGGCCGAGATCTGCGGCACGACGCCGGAGGCGAGCGTGTTGCGCAGGAAGATGTCGGCGTAGCCGGCGAGGGAGGCGACCCCTTCCTGGATGCGCGCGCCGCCCGAGTCGTTGAGGCCGACGACCGGCGCCCCCGCCTTCATCGCGAGGTCCATCACCTTGCAGACCTTCGCCGCGTTCGTCTCGGAGAGGGAGCCGCCGAAGACGGTGAAGTCCTGCGCGAAGACGAAGACGGGCCGCCCCTCGACGCGCACGGCCCCGGCGACGACGCCGTCGCCCGGGATCGCGTTTCCGGCGCCGTCCATGCCGAAGTCGCGGCACCGGTGGACGACGAAGGGGTCGGTCTCCTCGAACGAGCCCGGGTCGCCGAGAAGCTCGACGCGCTCTCGCGCCGAGAGCTTGCCGGCCTCGTGCTGCTTCTTCAGCCGCGCCTCGCCGCCGCCGAGCCGTGCCGCCTGCCGCAGGCCGTCGAGGTACTTGATCCGCTCTTCGATCGTCCTCATCCGTGGGCTCCCCCGCTCAGAGCGGGATCTTCTTCTTCTCGGCGAGCAGGCGCTTCGCCTTCCGGAACACTTCGGAGTAGTCGAAACCGGCCCCGCCGAGCGCGCCGGTGTTGGCCCGGAGGAGCTTGTCGACCTCGACTTCGAGCTGGCGTTCGCGGTCGCGGTCGAAGACGAGGACGGACTCCACGACTCTCCGGACCTCGGCGGGCGACTTCGCCCTCACGAGGCCGGATTCGATGAGGCGCCGAGCGACGAAAGCGGCGCATGCGGCGAGTCGGGCGTCCGGCGCTGCCATGGCCGCGGAGGATACAGCAGCCGTCCGAGCGCTTTGTGCCCACACTGCCTAGAATCGGCTCTGCGATGAAGGAACCGGCGGACCTGATGCGCGACGCGGACGACGCGGTGAAGCTCCTGTCGGGGCTCCTCCGGCGGGGCGAGTCGGGCGAGGCTTTCCGGGAGCGGACCAGGACCGAGACGTGGACCGCCTCCGAGTCGGGCCTTCTCGCTCCCGCGCTCGCCGAGGAGAGCGGGACGGCGGTGAGGATCCGGCGCGAGGGGAGCCTCCTCCTCGTAGCCCGGTCCGGCGCCGGGCCCGAAGCGCTGCGCGACGCGGTGCGGGAGGCGGGGCGGCGCGCGGGCAACGCCCCGTTCTTCAAGGCCCACCGCGGCGCGCCCCACTCGCCGGGCCCGGACGACCCGCAGCGGCCGGACGAGGAGGAAGGACGCACGGCGGCGCTCGCCGCGGCGTTCGCACGCGCCCTGCCCGACCCGCGCGGGCTGGCGCTGGTCGTCGAGGTCTCGCGCGTCGTCACCGAGCGGACGGTCGTCACGCCTCGGGCATTCCTTTCGTGCGGCGTGAGGACGCGCCTCGTCGCCTCGGGAACCATCCGCCGCGCCGGCTCGGAACGTCCCTTCTCCTTCCAGTCGGCACGCCCCTTCGGCGAAGCGGCGGACGCGTTCGCCGCAGCACTCCGCGAGGCGACGCGCCCCACTTCGGGCCTTCCTCCCGCGACGGGCCCCGTCGACGTCGTCTTTTCCCCTTCCGCCGCCTCGGTCTTCTGGCACGAGGTGGTCGGGCACGCGCTCGAGGCGGATGCCGGCGAGCGCGGCTCGGTCCTCTCGCGCGTGAAGGGGGCCGCGGTCGCCCCCGCCGGCCTCGACGTCGTCGACGACCCGGGCCGGAGCGACCTCCCGGGCGCCTACGGAGTCGACGACGAGGGGTCGCTCGCCCGCGCCGTGCCGCTCCTTTCGGGGGGCGTCGTTACGGGGCTTCTCTCCGACAAGCGTTCCGGGACCGTCGACTCGAACGGGCACGGACGAACCTCCAGCTACCGGCGCCCGCCCCGCGTCCGGATGGCGAACCTGGTTGCGTGCGCCGGCGAGGCGAGCCTCGACGAGCTGCTCGACCGCTGCGGCGACGGCATCCACGTCCGGGAGGTGGCGGGCGGGTCGGCCGATCCCGAGTCGGGGCGCTTCGTCCTCCTCGTCTCGGCCGCCGACGGCGTCCGGCGCGGGCGGCGGGGCTCGCCGCTCGCGCCTTTCGCCCTGACCGGAGAGATCCTCTCGGCGCTCTCTTCCATCGAGGAGACCTGGGGAAGCGAGGTCCTTCCGGCCACGGGACTCTCCGTCTGCGTGAAAGGGGGGGACGCCGTCCCCGTCGGGGGTGCGGCCGCCGCACTCCTCGTCCGCGGTCTCACCGCGCGGGCGGCACGTCGATGACGCACGGCGCGGGCGCCGGGCTCTTCGAGAGGGTGCTCGACGCCGCAGCGGGCGACGGCGCCGGGGCCGAGCTCTACGAACGGCGCGGCGCACTCCTCGAGCTGACGGAAGACGAGGAAGGATCGACGCTCCTCGAGTCGCACGAACGGGGTCTCGCCCTCCGGCTCTTCAAGGCGGGACGCTCCGCGTTTGCCGCCGCCGGGCCCGAGCGGGCCGACAGCCTTCCCGCCGAAGCCCGCCGGCGCCTCCCGAGGGCCCGGGCGCGACGCGGCGTGAGGCTCGGGGGGCCTGCCCCCGGAGAGATCCCGGAGCGGCGGCCGCTCTCGGACCCGCCTCCGCCGGACGCCGACCTCGCCCGGACGCTTCTGACGAGCTTCCGCCAGGCGCTCACCGCCTCCGGGCGCGGAGCGGTCACGGTCCGCGAGGCGTCGGTATCGATCGGAGAGCGGGCGGAGCGGCTTGCGACGACGGCGGGGCGCGACGCGACGTGGGGAAGCCGCCTCGCCACGCTCGTCGCGACGGTCGTCGGCCGGTCCGCCGCCGGACGATTCTCGGCCCGCGTCGTCGGCGCCGCCTCGCGCCCCGAGGAGCTGCCGGTGGCCCGCCTCGCCCGGCACGCCGCCGACCGGGTCCTTCTGCCGCTCAACGGCCGGCCATTCGAGGCCACGAGGGCCGACGTCCTCCTCGACCCCCTCGTTGCCGCGCACCTCATCGGCCGCCTCGCTCCCCTCTTCTTCGGCGACGACGAGGAGTCTCTCCTGGCCGCCCGGACGCGCGAGGGACGCGACGCTCTCGCCTCGCCCCTCGTTTCGCTCGTGGACGACGCCGCCGCCCCGGGCGGTCTCGTCCGGGGTGTCCGCGACGGCGAGGGAACGCTCCAGGGCCGGACCCGCCTCGTCGAGCGCGGGCTGCCGTTCGGCCGCCTCACCGACGTCGCCGCTGCGAGCCGTCTCTCCCGCCCTCCCTCGGGAAGCGCCGTCCGGATCATCTGGAGCGCACCGCCTCGGATCGGCGTGACGAACTTCTTCGTCGATCCCCTGCCCGGCGTCTCGCCGCTCGACCTCCTCGGAAGCGTCGGCCGCGGCCTCTACGCGGCGGTCCTCCTCGAAAGGCCCGACGTGGATCTCTCGGCGGACACGTTCCGCCTGGTCGTCGCCGGCTACACCGTGGAGAAAGGGCGGGCCACGGAGAGAGTGTCGGAGGCGACCGTCTCGGGCCGGCTCTCCGACTTCCTCCGCGGGATCACCGGGATCGGTGACGACCTGAAGTTCGCTCTCGGCGGAACCGGGAGCGCCGGCTCGCCGACGCTTCTGGTCCCGCGCTGGAAGACCGGCTGAACGGCCCTCGCCGCTACTCGTCCTGGGGAGGAGGGGTGGGGCTGACCGGGGCGGGATTCGGATACCTGCGCATCGACCCGCCGGGAGAAGGCGTGGACTGACCACCCCCCGTCCCCGGGGCACCGCTCCCGGTTCCTGATCCGGGACCCGGTGACACGGGGGGAGCGGCGGATTCCTCCGGCGCGGGCGCTTCGCGGCTCGGCGCGGGCGTGACTTCGATCGGCCCGTCGCTCTCGCTCGCGGTACTGCCGGAGTAGGCCCTTCGGCGGCGGGTCGACGGGGCGGCAGCAGGTTGCATCTTCACCGGCGGTCTGTCGACCGAGGGAGGAGGCACGCTCGTCACGACAGGCCCGGTCCGCGGAGGCTCCTCGATCTCGACGATGCCCTTCGGGTTCTTCGTGACGTGCTGAAAGAACGACGCGACCCTGGACGGGTCCGAGAGCTGGTTCGAGAAGGGAATGGCGGCGTCGACCCGCCTCCGTTCGTACGTTTCGAGGAGGACCCTCGCCCGCAGGCGTGTCGCCACCGCGAACGGGTTGATCTTCGGGTCGAAGAGGGAGGTGTCGACGCGAAGCGACCGGGAGTAGGCGTCGATGGCGGCTCCCTCGTCGCCGAGCATCTCCTCCGCAAAGCCGAGCATCCACCAGGCCGACCAGTTGCCCGGGTCGGTCTTCACCGCCTTGCGAAAGCGCGAGCGGGCGTCCCGCCACTCTCCCCGAAGGGCCTTGACGAGGCCGGCGTTGAACGAGGGCCGGGAGTCCTTCGGCGCGAGCTCGGTGGCCGTGTCGAAGCTCCGGAGGGCGTCTCGCCAGAAGCCGTCCCAGGCGACGAGGCAGCCGAGGTCATTGTAGAGAGCGCCGTCCGCGGGGGCCTTCTCGATCTTCGAGAGGGTGTCCAGGATCGCTGCGTGGTGAGGGATCGCAGGATCGAGGGACCCCTTGTAGACGTCCTTGCCAGCCGCGGGAGTTGCGGAGAGAAACGCCAGGAGGATCGCGCCCGGCAGGAGCGCCTTCTGCAACGGGAAAACCATCGTCACCCCTTCGGCCCGGGAGCAGCGGGACGGCCGACGAGGCGGACCCGTCCGTCCGTCGTCTGGATCTCGAAGACGAGCCGCGACGAGCCGGTCTTCCGGCGAATCTCGTCCGCCTGCCGCCTCACCGATTCCTCGAACTTCTCGTACCTCAATCTCGACACGTCCTCTCCCAGGGCCTGCCGGGCCGCAACGTACCTCTGGAAAAGAGGCGTGAAGTCGACCCGCTTCCCCGGTTTTACGGAGGAGGGGGTCGCGGCGTCGGGGCGAGGGGGCTGGGCGGTCGCGGAAGCGCCCGCGCCGACGGCGCGCTCGGCCGCAGCCAGGAGAGCCGCCACATCGGATGCCGCGGAAGGCTGAGTCTTCCTCTCTGCTCCCTTCCCGGCCGGAGCGGCGCCGGGAGCAGGGGTCGACCCGACGACGGACGCGAGGGGGGCGAGGCGGCGGATCGGCCCCGTCCTTCCCTCCTCCCGGGCCTGCATGCGCTTGTCCCACAGCTCGGCGAGCGCGCTGTAGCGGCTCTGCAGCGTCTGAAGGCGAAAGCGTTCCGCGGCCTTCTCCATCTCGGCATTCCCGAGCCGGCGCAGGGTCTCCTCGAGACTCCGCCGTCCCGGCACGGGTGGGCGACGCACGTCGCCGCCGAAGAAGCGCTCGTACTCGACTCTCAGGGCCGTGATCCCCCGGTCCACGTCGTTCAGCTCCCGGTCGAACGAGACAGCCATCGTTGGGTTAGATTCTACGGGTCTTGGCAACCCCCGCGGATATCCCTCCTTCGATCGAAAAGCTCCTCTCGGACGAGAGAGGGCTGGCGCTCGCCGCCGGCCACGGACGCCTTCGGACGCGGGAGGCCCTTCGCGAGGCGGCCGACCGGGTCCGGCGGGGTGCCCTGGGTGCCGTCCCCGACGCCGCAGGCGCGATCCTCGAGGCGGCGAAGGCCACCCTCGCGTCCCGCCCTCCCCCCGGCCCGAGGCCCGTCGTGAACGCCACGGGGGTCCTTCTCCACACGAATCTCGGACGGGCGCCGCTCGCCGTCGCCGCGCGGGAAGCCGTTCTCCGCGCGTGCGGCTACTCCACGCTCGAGCTCGACCTGGCGACGGGCTCGCGCGGGAAGCGGGGCGAGCACGTGAGGCCCCTCCTCCTCGAGCTGTTCGGCCCCGGCCGCGCCGGCCTCGACGCCCTTGCCGTCACGAACACCGCCGCCGCGCTTCTCCTCGCCCTCGATACCGTCGCCAACGGACGCCCCGTCGCCGTCTCGAGAGGCGAGCTCGTCGCGATCGGGGGCGATTTCCGCGTCCCGTCGATCCTCGCCAGGAGCGGCGCCTCGCTCCTGGAGGTCGGGACGACGAACAAGACGACGCCCGAGGACTACGCAGAGGCCGTCCGCTCGGGGGCCGCGGCGATCCTGAAGGTGAGACCGTCGAACTACCGGATCGTGGGCTTCACGGAGGAGGTCTCCCTCGGCGAGCTCGCGCCGCTCTGCCGTGAGGCGCGAATCCCGCTCCTCTTCGACGCCGGCGCGGGTGCTCCGAAGCGGTTCCTCCAGCCGGGCCTCTGCGACGAGCCGGTCCCCGCCGAGGCGCTCGCCGAGGGTGCGGACCTCGTCTGCTTCTCGGGGGACAAGACGCTCGGCGGGCCGCAGGCGGGGATCCTCCTCGGCGCAGCCGCGCTCGTCGGCGCCTGCGCCAGGAACCCGCTCGCACGCGCCCTTCGCCCCGACAAGCTCGTCCTCGCCGCGCTCGCAGCCACGCTCGACCTGCACCTGTCGGGAAGGGCCGCCGAGATCCCCCTTCACGCGATGCTGCAGGTGCCGGTGTCCCTGCTCGAAGAACGTGCCCGGAGAATCGCGTCTTCGGCGGCCGCCCTCGGCTGGGAGGCCGAGGCGGCCCCTCTCGTCGCCGTCGCCGGAGGCGGGACGGGAACCGAATCGACGCTTCCCTCGTTCGGGGTTCGCCTCCGCCACCCGTCGCTCGGCGAGACCGAGGCCGCAGCCCGGCTCCGTTCGCGAGAGCTCCCCGTCATCGTCCGCATCTCGGAGGGAAGGCTCGTCGTGGACCTCCGATCGGTCACCCCGGAGGAGGACGACGAGATCCTGTCCGCGCTCGGGGAAGCCCTCGCGCGTCCCTGACGCCCGTCACATCTTCAGCTCGCGAATCCTCTGTACGAGCTTCTTGAGAGGAATGCCGAGGGCCTCCGCTGCGAGGGTCCGATCTCCCGCGGCTTCCTCGAGCGCCCGGCGGATCCGCGCGGACTCCCCGGCCTGCTTCCACCGCTCGACCGTCTCCTCGAGGGTCCCTGCCAGAGAGGGCGTCCCCACCGCCTCCTCTCCAGGCGCGCCGAGGACGATGTCCGCCGGCCGGATCTGCGGACCCGCCGAGAGGAGGACGGCCCGCTCGATCACGTTCTTCAGCTCCCGCACGTTTCCGGGCCAGTCCCACGCGACGAGCTTCTCGGCCGCCGCAGGGCTGAGCTCGAAGGCGCGCCCCCGTGCGCTCTCGCCGCAGGTCCTCGCGAAATCCCTCGCCAGCTCGGGAACGTCCTCCTTCCGGGCGCGCAGGGGCGGGAGCCGGACCGGGAAGACGTCGAGCCGGTAGTAGAGGTCCTCGCGGAAGGCCCCCGCCTTCACCCGGGCACCGAGGTCGCAATTCGTGGCGGCCACCAGGCGGACGTCCACCGTGAGCGGTACCGTTCCGCCGACGCGCAGAAACGTCCTTTCCTCGACGACGCGCAGGAGCTTCGTCTGCGCCCCGAGGGGCAGCTCGCCGATCTCGTCGAGGAAGAGCGTCCCGCCGTCGGCCAGCTCGAAACGGCCCGCGCGGCGCTCGGAAGCTCCCGTGTAGGCGCCCCGCTCGTGACCGAAGAGCTCGTTCTCGACGAGCCCTTCGGGGAGGGCTGCGACGTTCACGGCGACGAAGGGCCCGGCCCGGCGGGGAGAGAGGGCATGAACGGCCCGCGCGAAGAGCTCCTTCCCCGTCCCCGATTCGCCGGTCAGGAGAACCGTCACGTCGCTCGCGGCGGCACGGCGGAGCCGGTCGAGAGCGTCGGCCAGCGCCGGAGCGTGCCCGACGATGCGGGGCATCCCAGCCAGCCCGGCCTCCTCGGCGAGGAGCGTGCGGGCCACGGCGCTACGCCGCGCGTCGACATGCCGGCGCAGGAGGATCAGGAGGAGGTCGACGTCGACCGGCTTGCCGAGGAAGTCGGCCGCCCCCTTCTTCATCGCGACCACGGCGGTCTCGACGGTTCCGTAGCCCGTCAGCAGGATGACCGGCAGGGCCGCATCGCTCGCGAGCGCCGCGTCGAGAACGGCGAGGCCGTCGGCCCCGGGGAGCTTCAGATCGGTCAGGACGAGGGCGTAGCGCCGCCCCTCCGAAAGCCGGCGGACCGCCTCGTCACCGGTTGCGACCGCCTCGACGCCATACCCCTCGCGGGCCAGCGTCTCGGCCAGCATCGACCGGAGCGACTCCCGGTCCTCTACGAGGAGTATTTCGGCGGCCATCCCGGCCCGGAGCGGCCCCGGCTCAGACGCCGCCCGGCGGCTTCGGCTGGCTGGAAGAGGGCTGGGGCACGTACCCTCCGCCCGGCGTCGACGGCGCGCCGACCGGAGCGCTTGCCGGCGGCGCCGGCATGTCGGGAGACCGCGGGGCAGGAGCCCGCGTGGCGGCGGGGGCCGGCGAGGGGACGGGAGCTGGTCCGGCGGGAGGGGTCGCTTCCCTGGCTGCCGCGGCCTTGCCGGCGGGCGACGACGGATCGGACTTCTCTCCCTCGTTCTCCCTGGCCCGCCAGCGCGGCATGGCCCTCACGTTCTGGGCGGTGGCCTCGGTATCCAGCTGCGAGGTGAAGGTGGCCTTCTCGCCGGGGGCCAGGACGTCCGCGGAGAGCTCTCCGAACGTGCTCGCCACGGTCTTCCCGCCTTCTCCCACCAGTTCGATCGTCACCCCGACTCCCTCGACGGTGCCCTCGCCGACGTTCTGGACCGAGCCCGTCACGGTCGTCCCGGACGCGGCCTTCTTCGCCGACACGTTGCTGACGACGACGCGTCCGTCACCGGCGGGCTTCTTTTCGCCTCCCTCGTCGAGCTGGCCCGCCGCGACGTCCTGGTCCGTCAGGACGACGGAGGCCTTCTTCCCGTCGCGCGTGGCATTGGCGGCGTCGACGAGGCTCGGGGCCCGTGCGGCGATGGGAGTAGGAGCCGGGAGCTTTCCCGCCTCCATCGCCTTCGCGGCAGCGGCGGCCGTCTTCGCGGTGTCGATCTCCGAGGCGGGGATCGAGACGAGCTTTCCGTCGGTGAGCACGAGGACCGCCTGCCTCCCTCGGATCTCCGGCGGCTTCTTCGTATCGAGGGTCCGGCCGTCCTTGAGGAAGACCTTATCGGCCGCGAGCGGCCCAGCTATGAGGCTGAGGAGCCCGAGCACGAGCAGCGAAAAAGCGCGGCGCATGGGATACCTCCGGTCTGGAAAGCATAGCACCGGCACGGGGAGCCGCACCGATCAGCGGGGCTCCCCGACGACGTCCGGCTCTCCTCCCACCTCGTCCGAAACGAGGTAGAGGGGGCGCCCCTTCACCTCGTCGTAGATTCGCCCGAGGTACTCCCCCAGCACGCCGATGAGCATCAGCTGGACTCCGCCGAGAAGGAGGATCCACCCCATCAGCGTGGTCCAGCCCCGTTCGTTGATCCCGAGGACCTTCAGGACGACGACGATGGCGATGTAGAGGAACGCGAAGGACGAGACCACGAATCCGAGCCAGGTTCCGAGCTGGAGCGGAACGTGACTGAACGACGTGAGGGCGTCGAGGGCGAAACGGACCATCTTGCGAAGGGGGTACTTCGTCTCGCCGTGGAGCCGCGCGGGGCGGACGTAGTGCACCGCCGTCGCCCGAAAACCGACCCAGGCCGTCATTCCCCTGATGAAGCGGTGCCTCTCGCGCAGAGAGCGGAAGGCGGCGACCGCTTTCGGCCCGAGGAGGCGGAAGTCGCCCGTGTCGACCGGGATGTCGACGTTCGTCCAGCGGCGCATGAGGCGGTAGAAGAGGTGCGCCGTCGCCCTCTTGAAGGCGCTCTCTCCTTCCCGCGCCGTCCGCTGGGCGTAGACGACCTCGAACCCTTCGTCGGATTTCGCGAGCATCTCGGCGAGGAGCTCGGGCGGGTCCTGCAGGTCGGCGTCCATCACCGCCACGAGCCGTCCGCGGGCCCGGTCCACGCCGGCCGTGAGCGCCATCTGGTGGCCGAAGTTCCGCGAGAGGCGCAGGGCCCGGAGGCGCGGGTCCTCCCGGGCGAGCTCCGTCATCGCCTCGAACGAGCCGTCGCGGCTCCCGTCGTCGACGAAGAGGATCTCGAAGGTCCGCCCCGTCGCCTCGAGGACCGAGACGAGCCGGCGGCGGAGCTCCGGCAGGTTCGGGAGCTCGTTGAAGCAGGGCAGGACGACGGAGATCTCGGGCTTGCTCATTCTCCCGGGCTCCTCGCGAGGTCGGGCCGCGTCAGGACGACGACGTTCTGCGAGCCGACCGGATTCGTCGACGAGCCGTCGTTGCTCCAGGGCCGGCGCGTGAACAGGTAGGTGAGGAGCTCCCGCGGCGTCGGGCGGAGCGGCGAGCGGGAGACCTCGGGAATCCACCAGGCGCGAAGAGGGATCTGGCGGGCCACGTAGTCGCCCCCCAGGATCTTCTGGGCCTCGTCGGCTTTCGTGTCGTCGACGATGACGTACGGCGGCCGGCTTCCCGCGTTCGGGATGGCCCAGTAGATCGGCAGCCTGCGGAAGTACCACGAGAGAGGCCAGGTGGCCTCTCCGAAGACCGCCGCCGCGGGATCTGCACCTGTGGCGGCGAATTTCACGACGTCGGCCACGACCGGCATCAGCTCGGGAGCCGTCTGGGTGAAGACGACCGACTCGGCTCGCGGGTGGAAAGGCGAGAGCAGCGGATTCCAGAAGGAGAGCGAGAGCGTCGTCAGGACGGTCGCGACACCCACCGGAACGGCGATCGAGGCCGCGCGGACTCGCGATGCGCACAGGGCCGCCCACGCGGCGCCGGCGAGCGGGATGAACGGAAGAATCTGATGGACGATGAGCCAGGGCGTCTTCTCCCCGAGATACGCGTACATGAGGACCGAGGAGAGGGCGAGCGCGGCAACGAACCTCTCCGCGGCAGAGAAGCGCCGCCACTTCGATCCGATCCAGACGAGGGCCGGGAGGACGATCGCGAACTCGTACTGGAGGATTCGCCCGAGGTAGAAGGTCTTCGGCCCGCCGACCCGTTCGACCTTGTGCTGGCCCCACCAGTACGAGATGGCGATGAAGGCGGGGTTCCCCGACTCGGTGTGGACGAGAAAGAACGTGTAGGCCACCTCGGAGAGGGTGAAGAAGAGAAAGATCGCGCCGAGGATCACCGCTCCGTGACGTTCCAGGACGTCGAGAAGCGAGCGGATCTTCGCGAAGGCCCCAAAGCCCTTCCCCGGCTCCCAGGCCGCTGCCAGGACCGACGGCACCATCAGCGCCCCCAGGACGTAGAAGTTCTCCTTGCTCGCAAACGCCACGGCTCCCCAGACCGCCGCCAGGCCGAGGTCGGCGACCCGCCGGGTCCTCCACCAGCGATCGAGCCACAGAAAGAGCCCGAACGTGCCGAGGAGGCTCCAGACGTCCTCCCGGCAGAACCTCGTGAAATAGAGGAGGTTCGGGGAGACTGCCAGGAGGACGCCCGACGCGAAGGCGGCGCCGCGCCCGAACCGTGCCCGCAGGAGCATCGCCATCGCCACGAGGCCGACGCCTCCGAGCGCCGCCGGCAGTCGTGCGGTGAAGTCCGAGTCGCCGAGGACGAGGAACGCCGTGGCGACCATGAAGTACTGCACCGGGCCGTGGTAGACCGGGTCGTACTGGTACTTTCCCTGCGTTGCCAGGTCGTAGGTGAAATGCCCGTGGATCGACTCGTCGTGGTGGTACGCCCTCGAGCCGAGGTCCCAGAGGCGCAGGACGAGCGAAAGGAGGAGAAGCCCTCCCCAGGCCCACCTCTCGAAGCGTTCCCAGGCGGGACCGTCGCCGCTCACGGCGTCACCTCCCACACCTCGGTTTCCTGCCCCGAGAAGACGCGCCGGGCTTCGCCACGCCCCCGGAAGAGCTCGGGTCCGTATTCCTTGCGCTCGAGCGGCCCGACGACGACGTATCGCGCGGTGTGCCGGGCGAGGGCCTCGCGGACGGACGCGGGGTCGCCGGACTTGTAGATCGTCTCGACGTCCTGCTTTCGCGCGTCGATCTCGGCCGTCGCCGCCCCGCCTCGCCAGAGCCCCTGGTGGTTCGTCCAGCCGAGGAGGATCGGGCGGCCCGTCGCCCCGCCAATCCGTCCGTGGTCGCTGTAGGCGCCGCCGACGGCCTCGACGATCCGCGCGTGGCGTGGCGCGTGCTGCCGGATCCACTCCGCGGCCTTCCGGTCCCCCGGCGTCTCCCGGCTCATCCAGGTCAGGCCGTCGAGCGTGCGCTGAGAAGGGGTCCACCTCTGGATGACGAGACTCGCAGGATGTGCGAGGAGGCCCGCCACCGCCACGACGAGCACGCCCCGCACGACCCACCTCGCCCGCCTCGTGGAAAGGGCGAGCGGCAGGAGGAGCGCCGTGGCTGGCGCCAGCAGGGCTGCCGCGGCGGCGTAGCACTTGAAGACGGTGTTCATCCGGTGAAGCTCCTCGCCGTACGGGTCACGGACGACGACGAGCTCCGGCAGGATGAGAAGCGCGACGCTCGCCCCCGCCAGGAGGAAGCCGGCCCTCAGCGCGCCCTTCATGCGGGGGAGGAGACGCAGGACGGCGAGGAGAAACGCGGCGCCCAGCCCCAGGACGGGCCGCTTCGTCACGATCGCGAGGAAGATCCCGAGCGCCGGGAAGACGTTCACGAGGAGAAACGACTCCTCCGCGTCGTCCCGGGAGCGCAGGAGGGCGATCCCGATGGCGAGGGCCGGGACGAGGAGGAGCGCCCCGAGGTGCAGGAATGCCTCGGGGCTCGTCGTCCGGCCGGTCACCCCGCGCAGGCCCTGGAACTCGGGCCGCGGCGCCAGGAGCGCCGGCAGCAGGAAGGGGAGCGCGACCGCGAGCATCGACACGCTCCTCAGGAGGGCCGGCTTCAGCTCCCGCGTCGCGAGGGTGCCGGCGCCGAGCAGGAGAAGCGCGCCCGGAAGGTCCCACGGGTTGGCCGAGAAGAGCGCAGCGAAGAGCGCGGCGTCGAGGAGGAGGCCGGACCCGGTGGCGAAGCGGCCCACGATTGCCGCGAAGGCGAGAAGGAACGGCAGGGCCACGGCGTGCGGATGCAGGTCTCCGAGCCAGAGCGTGAAGAGGGGCCACTCGGTGATCGCGTCCGCGACGCGCCGCGACGAGGGCCAGAGGTCGACGTCCCTCAGCGGCGTCCCGGCCAGGAACTGGCGCGCGCCGTCGAACGTCCCCGCCAGCGCGAGGAGCAGCGCGGCCGCGACCGCCGGTCCACGCCCCCCGCCCCTGAAGCGGACGACCCCGAACGCCGCAGCGCCCGCGAGGGCCGCGACGAGCGCGACGACGAGGTTGTACGCGTATTCGGGCGGGACCGACGCGAGGCGGAACGGCAGGGCGAAGACGAGGGTGCCGAAGTGGTAGTACGGGAATCGCTCTCCCGCGAACCAGGGGTCTTCCAGCGGGAGCCCGGGCGTGACGAGGAGGTTCGAGAGGACCGCGAGGTCCATCGGCTTCTCCGTCCCCCGGATGTCGGGCCAGCCGAGGCGGAGCCAGAGGTAGAACGCGAAGATCCCGAGCAGGAGCAGCGCGGGGACGAGGACGGGAACGAGGCGGGGAACCAGGCCGGAGCCGAACGTGCCGGAGCGAAGCCACCCGAGCCCGTGCGCGCAGAGGAAGAGCAGCGCCACCGCGACGACCCCTCCGAGGAGCAGGATCGCCACGAACGGCATCCGTCCGAACGTCGTCAGGAGCCACCCGGGGAACGCGAAGAGGACGAGGCCGACCGGAAGGCCGAGCGCGACGGCTCCGTCGCGAAGGCCCGATTCGTCTTCGTCCCCGCGGCCGACGCGCAGGAGCGCGGCAGCGCCGGTCGCCCAGAGGCCGACGAGCAGAACGGCCAGGAGGATCGCGGACGCTGCGCTCACGAAACCACGAGACGGTAGCACAGGAAAACCGCGTTTCGCCCCGCGGCCGCCTTCCGCCAGCCCCCGACCGGCAGGACAATTGCCAGATGCTCGCAGAACCCGCTCCGGCCCCGAAGTCCCCCCGCCGGATCGCCGTCGTCGGCGGCGGCCTCGCCGGCCTCGTCGCCGCCGACCGGCTCCTGGCGGCGGGCCACTCCGTCGTCGTCTTCGAGAAGTACCCGGAAGCGGGCGGCCTCGTCGGCACCTTCTCCGTGGGGGGCGAGGCGATCGAGCGCTTCTACCACCACCTCTTCACGAGCGACGTCGACTACGTCTCCCTCGCCGAAGAGCTCGGGCTGGGCGGAGAGATCGAGTGGCTCCCTTCGAGGATGGGCTTCTACTCGGGCGGCCGCCTCTACCCGTTCGGCACACCGGCCTCGCTCCTCGGCTTCTCACCGCTCGGGCTGAAGGGGCGCCTCGAGCTCGTCCTCTCCACGCTCCGCCTCCGCCACACGAGCGACTGGCGCGCCCTCGAGGGGGAGACCGCCATCGGGTGGCTGAGGAAGAACGGCTACGGCCGCGTCCTCGACGTCGTCTGGGGACCGCTCCTGACGCAGAAGTACGGACGGCGCGCGGAAGAGGTGGGCCTCGTCTGGCTCTGGGGCAAGATCGCCCTGCGGACCCGCTCGCGCGACAAGACCGGCCTCGGCGAACGGCTCGGCTACATGCGCGGCTCCTTCGGCCGCGTCGTCGAGGCGCTCCTCTCCCGCATCGCCTCCCGCGGGGGGGAGGTGCGCGGCGCCCGCCCCGTGAAGCTCGTGTCGCGCAGCGACGGACGCTGGACGGTCGACTTCCGCGGCGGCTCCGAGACGTTCGACCTCGTCCTCTCGACCGTCGCGATCCCCGAGCTTCTCAGGCTCGTTCCCGACCTCCCCGAAGAAGCACGCGCGGCCTGGAGCGGCATCTCGTACGCCCACGCCCTCTGCCCGGTCCTCGTCGTCGACCGGCCCCTGACGCCGTTCTACTGGACGAACGTCGGCGACGTCACGATGCCGTTCGGCGGGTTCATCGAGCACACGAACTACATCCCCTCGTCGCGCTACGGCGGCCACCACGTGATCTACCTCTCCGACTACGTCCTGCCCGACGACCCAAAGTGGACGATGCCCGACCGCGAGCTCTGGGAGATCTACCTCCCGGCCGCGACGCGCCTCGCTCCGGATCTGGCGCGGGCTCGAATTCTCGAGCGTCACCTCTTCCGGGCCGAATACGCGCAGCCGATCGTCGGCACGCACTACTCGCGCGTGCTGCCACCCGTCAGGACGGGCGTCGCGGGCCTCTACTCCGCCGCGATGGCGCAGGTCTACCCCGAGGACAGGGGCCAGAACTACGCGGTGAAAATCGCGCGCGAGGCGGCGGCGACGCTGCTCTCGGACCTGACGTGACGCCGATCGCGAACGTGCGCAGGCGTCTATCATCGGCAGGTTGATCGCACCCGGCGACCATCGCGTCTCCCGAGACGGACCCCTGCCCCCGGCGGTCGCGGGTTCGGCATCGTCCCTGCGCGCGGCCAAGGTCCCCCTCTCGGGATGGGGGAGGTTCGGCGAAGAGCGCAGCGTCGCGTACCGCCCCGAATCGTGGCGTGCGCTGTCGGACGCCGTGGCATCGGCCCCGGAGCAGACCCTCATTGCTCGCGGCCTCGGCCGCAGCTACGGGGATTCCGCGCTCAACGGCGACGGTGCGGTCGTCCTGACCGAGAGGCTGGGAAGGATCCTCGACCTCGACGAGGAAGGGCTCACCGTCACCTGCGAGGGGGGCACGTCGCTCGCCCGGCTCCTCTCGTTCCTCGTTCCGCGCGGCTTCTTTCTCCCGGTCGTCCCCGGGACGCGCTTCGTGACGGTCGGCGGCGCCCTCGCCGCCGACGTCCACGGCAAGAACCACCACGTCGACGGGACGATCGGGCGGCACGTCGAGGAGCTGACGCTCCTGGTCGCCTCTGGCGAGACTCTCGTCTGCTCCCCGCGGGAGAACGCCGAGGCCTTCGACGCCACCATCGGCGGCATGGGGCTCACCGGGTTCATCCTCTCCGCGCGGCTCCGCCTCCTCCCGGTCGAGACGCCCCTCGTCCGCGTCGTGAAACGCCGGGCGAAGGACCTCGACGAGCTCCTCTTCCGTCTCTACGAGGAGGAGCGCCTGAGCCGCTACTCCGTCGCCTGGGTCGACGGCCTCGCCCGCGGGCGGTCGCTCGGCCGCGGGATCCTCATGCGCGGCGACCACGTTCCCCTCGCGGAGCTCCCGCGCGGACGGACTCCCCCCGCCGGGCTCCCGGAGAGAGCCGGGCCGTCCGTCCCGTTCGACGCCCCGTCCTTCGTCCTCGGTCCGCACTCGGTCGCCGCGTTCAATGCCGTCTTCTTCGCCGCGGGGCGCAACGGGACGTCCTACTCGGAGTTCCCGGGCTTCTTCTTCCCTCTCGACGCCATCGGCGCCTGGAACCGGCTCTACGGCCGGCGTGGCTTCGTCCAGTACCAGGCCCTCCTTCCGCGCGAGGCGGCCGCCGAGGCGTGTCGACGCCTCCTCGAGGAGATCTCGCGCGAGCGCGCATCCTCGTTCCTGGCGGTCCTGAAGACGACGGGCCCGGAAGGGCGCGGCCTTCTCTCCTTCCCGCGCCCGGGTGTCACCCTCGGGCTCGACGTCCCGAACGTCGGCGAGCGGTTGCGCCCGCTCGCCCGGCGGCTCGACGCGATCGTCCTCGAGGCCGGCGGGCGCCTCTACCTCGCCAAGGACTCCCTCACCGACGCTGCCACGTTCGCAGCGATGTACCCGCGCCTCGGCGAGTTCCGCGCGGCGCAGGGCCGCCTCGACCCGCAGGGGCGGTTCTCCTCGACCCAGGCGCGCCGCCTCTCCCTGCTGGAGCGACGGTGACGGGGAACGTCCTCGTCGCCGGCGCGGGTTCGACCCTGGCGCGAGCCGTCGCCGAGGGACTCGCCCGCCGCGGGCACGGCCTCGTCCTCGCCGCCCGCGACGCCGCCGAGGCGGAGCGAACCGCGGCCGACCTGAGGCTCCGCTTCCGCGTCCCCGCCGCCGCCCTCGGCTTCGACGCGCGGGATGCGGGAGCCACCGCCTCCCTCGTGCCGCAGGCGGAGGCAGCACTCCCGGGCGGCCTCGCCGGCGTCGTCGTCGCCTTCGCCGCGATGCCCGACCAGGAAGAGATCGAGCGGGACGGAGCCGCCGGCCTCGCGATGATCGACGTGAACGTCCGGTCGACGATGGCCCTTCTCGAGTCCGCCGCTGCGCTCCTCCAGGCGCGGCCCGGGTCCTTCCTCTGCGCGTTCTCCTCGGTCGCGGGAGACCGCGGCCGCCGGAAGAACTACGCCTACGGGGCCACGAAGGCCGCGCTCTCGACCGCGATGGAAGGTCTCTCGGCACGTCTCGCCCCGAAGGGCGTCACGGTCCTGTGCGTGAAGCCGGGCCCGGCCGACAGCGCGATGACGTGGGGCCTGTTCCCGTCGCCGCCGCTCCTTGCGCCACCGGATACGGTCGCCAGGGACGTCCTCTCGGCCCTCTCCCGTGGGCGCTCGGTGGTCTACACCCCGTGGTTCTGGCGACCGATCATGGCGGTCCTCCGGGCTCTGCCG
>CALBDV010000029.1 GCA_937927565.1 uncultured Holophagales bacterium | reverse complement strand
AGAAAGTTGCACCCGGCTTCTGGTGGGACAGCGACAAGCGCGAGTCCTATGTCGATTTCCGGGTCGGCGGGCGGGACGGCTTCCGGGTCAGACACCGACTGGAGGGTCTCAGCTACAAGGACGCTCTCTCGAAGTTCGGAGAGATCAAGGAAGAAGCGGTGGCTCGAGCCAAGAGCACTCGGGCGATACCGACGCTTCGAAGCTACTGGAAGGACAACCCCCGGCTCCGGGCGATCCGCCCCTCCACGAACGAGCTTTGCCAGACCATGCTGGACGCGAAGGTCTTCCCCGTCTTCGGTGACACCCGCCTCGATCAGATCGTGCCCCCGAAGGTCCTCGAGTTCAGAGCCACCCTGGTCGCCGACGGAGCGGGCCCAGCCACCGCGAACCGCTATGTGACCCTCATCCGCATGCTCCTGAACGAGGCCCGCCTCCGGGGGGTCATCACGGCTCATCCGATCCCCGTCGGCTCGGTCGCCCCCCTGAGGGAGGCCGATCCCGTCGTCAGCTTCCTCTCGCCCGAGGAACGCGACCGCCTCCTCGGAGCCTTCGACGACGAGGAGGCTTTCTCGACAGACATAACCGAGAATCAGGTTCTGGGACCCGTCAAGCAGGGTCTCGCGTCCCCTCGACCTCGGCGCTACGGAGGAGGTCGAAGGGGCGACACCGACGCCGCCCACGACACTTTCCTGCGCTTCCAGGCCGCCAAGCCTCTGTTCCTCTGCGCTCTCGATACCGGCCTCAGCCGCGGCGATCTCATTGATCTCCGATGGCATCAAGTCGACCTCGAGAACCGGATACTCCGGCTCGTTCGAAAGAAGACGAAGGTACCCGGAACGATGCCGCTGACGAAACGCCTCGCGGAGGTTCTCGACGGACTCCCGAAGGGGAAGTCGGACGGACACGTCTTCCAGACTCACGACAAGACTCCCTGGCCGCAGATCACGATTCGCCGGACCTTCGAGACCGCGAAGCGCCTGGCGAAGATCACTCGCCCTTTCCGCTTCCACGACCTTCGACACGATTTCGCCAGCGCCCTCGTCCAGGAAGGCGTCAGTCTCTACATCGTCGCTCAGCTCCTCGGCCACACCTCGACTCGGGTCGCGAACCGGTATGCCCACCTCCAGCCGGACACGCTCCGAGCGGCGATCAGGGCTTTGCCGGGGAGATGAGGGGATCAATGAGTTCTCCGTTTCCGTCTTCTGTCTCGCTGCTCGACCAGGGCGCCTGCCTGCTACCCTCAGGGCTCAAGAGTGAGGCTTACCCGGACGTGGTCGAAAAGCAGCGGTTCGTTCGTCCCACCCGTGAGGTGATGTGGTGACCGCTGCGGATCTCCTCGAACAGCTCAACACACTCGACGAGCATGAGCGCGTGGAGGCGAAGCGCGGCGAGGAGTCGGCCGGACATTCGATTCTCGAGACCATCTGCGCCTTCGCCAACGAGCCCAGTCTTGAAGGCGGTCAGATCCTCATCGGCGTGGAACGCGAGGAGTCGACCCTCTTTCCCGTCTACCGGGCAGTTGGAGTCCGGAACCTCGACCAGGTGACCCGTGACATCGCCACGCAGGCCCGCAACGCATTCAATCGCCCCGTCAACGTCGATATCCATCCGGACACGCTGGAGGGAGAACGCGTCCTCGTCGTGTCGGTCCCCGAGGCCCTGCCACACGAGAAGCCTCTGTTCTTCAAGAGTCAGGGCCTGCCGCGAGGAGCGTTCCGCCGGATCGGCAGCGTGGACCAGCGCTGCACCGAGGACGACCTTGCGGTCTTCTACCAGGGGCGTCAGACCGAGTCCCTGGACGCCAACGTCGTGCCCGACGCTGGCATGGAGGACTTCTACCCCGAAGCGATCCGCGAGTATCGGCAGGAACTCCAGCGCGCGAATCCCGATGCCGAGGCTCTCTCCTGGTCCGACGCGGAGCTTCTACGGTCCCTCAAGGCCGTCCGGCCCCACGAAGGGGCCCTGCGCCCGACCATCGCCGGGCTCCTTCTCTTCGGCACGGCGCCCGCTCTCCGGCGGTGTTTCCCCATGGTCCGCGTGGACTACGTCCGGGTTCCCGGGACGGAGTGGGTCCCCGATCCCGAGCGGCGCTTCGAGTCCGTCGAGATGCGTGACCCTCTCCTCCGGCTCATCCGCCGCTCCGTCTCTGCAGTTCTTGATGACCTCCCGAAGGCATTCCGGCTCCCCGAGGGCCAGATCCAACGCGAGGACGTTCCCCGGGTCCCGCGCAAAGTCATCCGCGAGGCCGTGGTGAACGCCGTCATGCACCGCAGCTATCGTTCCAACAGCCC
>CALBDV010000028.1 GCA_937927565.1 uncultured Holophagales bacterium | reverse complement strand
CGGCGCGCCGCCCGGTATCGCTCAGCCGAGGGTGAAGAAGATCGTCGTCCCCTTCTCGACGGCGCTCTCGGCCCAGACGCGCCCGCCGTGACGATGGACGATCCTCTTCACCAGGGCCAGCCCGACTCCGGACCCGGGGAACTCCCCCGGTCGATGCAGCCGCTGGAAGACGCCGAAGAGCCGATCTGCGTAGGCCATGTCGAAGCCGACTCCGTTGTCGCGCACGAAGATGGCACGCTCTCGGTCCGGTCCCGCCTCCACGGCTCCGATCTCGATGAGGGTTTCGCGACCGCGCGTGAACTTCAGGGCGTTCCCCAGGAGGTTCTCGAGACAGAGCCTGAGGAGCCGGCGGTCGCCGTCGACGACGAGACCCTCGGCGATCTCTACGTCGATGAGTCGCCCGGGCTGCTGCTCCACGAGGACGTCGGCGATCTCCCGCGCGAGGATGCCGAGGTCGATCCGCTCTCGGAGCATCTCCGCGAGGGATGCGCGCGAAAGGGCGAGGAGGTCGTCGATGAGCTGCTCGGCGTGGCGCGCGGTGCTCCAGATCCGCCTGAGCAGCTCGAGGTCGGCGGGAGCGAGTCGATCGCGGCAGTCGTCGAGGAGGATCTCGCTGAAGGACTCGATGCGTCGCAGCGGGGCCGAGAGGTCGTGGGACACGGAGAAGGCGAACGCCTCGAGCTCGGTATTCGCCGCCTCGAGGTCCCGGTTCGCCCTCCGGAGTGCCGCCTCGTCGCTCCGGACCTTCGTGACGTCCCGAATCACGCCGACGACGAGCGGACGCCCTTCCCGGTCGACGTGAAGCGACTTCTTCGTGACGACCCGGCGCACCTCGCTATCGCCGACCGAGAGGTCCTCCTCGTTCACGTTCTCGAGCCCCGTCCGAAGGACCTCGTCGTCTCGTCCACGGATGACCTCGACCTGGGCAGGCGGGAAGACCTCGGAGTCCGGTCGGCTCAGCAGTCCCTCGCGTGTCTGACCAAGGAAGCTGCACATGGCGTCGTTCACGGTGACCCAGCAGTGGTCCCGGTCCTTCACGAAGACCGGGTCGGGAATGGCGTTCAGGATTCCGTCCAGGAACTCCTCGGATGCAGCCAGCTCGCGGCCGAGCCTGCGCATCTCGGTGACGTCGGTCCAGAGAGAGACGACGAGCGGCTCGGATGAAGGACCAACGTAGGGAAAAGCGCGGACCAGGACGATCGACTTCCGTCCGCGCGCGTCGGTGACCTCGAGCTCGCGCGTCAGGGGTGCGCCCGTCGCGAAGACCTCTTCCTGGAGCTCCGTCAGCGCGGCCGCTTCGTTCTCGGGGAAGAGCTGCGCCGGCGTCTTCCCGACTGCGATCGTCGGCGCGAGACCGGCGAACGCGGCGGCCTCCCTGTTCACGAGCGTATAGCGGTGATCGCGGTTCGTCGTCCAGCAAGGGCCGACCGCGTTGATGCCTGCGTAGTAGTAGTCCCGCGCGCCGGTGAGCTCCTCCTCGAAGAGCCGGCTCGCCGTGACGTCTCGGGCGATCCCGACCGTGCCGGTCATTGTCCCGTCGGGGCCGCGGACCGGGACCGTCGTCGTCTCGAAACAGCACCGTTCCAGGGAGCCTGTGGGCAGGATGATCTCGTCGCGCCTCACCGGGACGCCCGTCTGCAGAGCACTCCGGTCCGCGCGGATCGAGCGCTCGCGGAGGCCGGGCGGAAGCACGTCCTCGGCCCTCCGGCCCGGAATGGCCGTCACGGGGACTCCCACCAGGCGCGAGAACGGTTCGTTCGCCGCGAGGAACCGCCCCTCCGCGTCTATCAGCCAGACGAGATCCGGAAGGCAGTCGAGGAGCGCCTGAAGCTGTCCTCGCTCGGCGGCGGAGCGGGACGGGCCCTCGGGCGCCACTTGTGGGGGTGGCGAGAAGGGAAGACCCGCCGACGATCGATCATCGTCCGACTCCATCGGGAGCCGGTCTGCTGTCGCGAGCGGAAACATGGGCGGAGGATGTTATCGCGATCGTGTGACGGCCGATCCAACGATGCGCCGGCCGGTCGGGGCGGTGGCCCCTGTCGTTCGCAGGCGCCGGAGGCGTCCGGAGGGCTGCCCTAGAATCCCGGTCGTGGCGGACTCCTCGCGGCGATCCCGTCTCCGTGTCCTGCTCGTGGAGGACTCGGTCGACGACGCCCTGATCGCGCTCCGTGCGCTCGGCGGCTCGGAGCGCGCGGTCGAGTCGACGCGGGTAGACGGCCAGGCCGAGCTCGCGGCGGCGCTCGAGACGGGTCCATTCGACATCGTTCTCACGGACGTCATGCTGCCCCAGTTCAGCGGCCTGGCCGCGCTCCAGATGGTCCTCGCGCGGGAGCCCGAGACGCCGGTCATCGTCGTCTCGGGCGCGGTCGGCGAGGAGCAGGCCGTCGCGCTGATGCGGGCGGGGGCCCGTGACTTCGTCCACAAGAAGAACCTGCGCCGCCTCCCCGTCGTCGTGGAGCGAGAGCTTCTCGATGCGACGCTCCGGCGCGAGAACAGGCGGGCCCAGGAGAAGCTCGCCGCGTCCGAGGAGAGGCACCGAAGCCTCCTCGCTTCGCTTCCGGTGGGAGTGTTCCGGCTCGGTCCCGACGGACACGTCCTTTCCGCGAACCCCTGTCTCCTCGAGATGCTCGGCTTCGAGAACGACGACCCGGTCGCGCTCGGCGGGTTCGTGAGCTTGTGGGCAGACGCGATATCCGTCCGGCGGGCCGCGGAGCTGACGGAGGTCGCCGAGGGGGAGTGCGAGATCCGGCGGAGGGACGGCTCTACCTTCTGGGGCGTCGTCCGGCTGAGGGTTGCGCGCCGGGCCGACGGGAGCCTTTCCCACCTCGACGGGACGCTCGAGGACTCCACCCGGAAGAGAGAGCTGGAACTGGCGATCCGTCTCGCAAAGGCCGAGTGGGAGCGGACCTTCGACGCGGTCCGCGAGCTGATCGTCCTGACCGATCCCCTCCTGAACGTGACCCGCCTGAATCGGGCGCTTGCGGATCGGCTCGGCGCCCGTCCGGCCGAGCTCGTCGGGCGGCCCTGGAGCGAGATCCTCGGCGAGGCCCCGCCGCCCGTCGACCTCCAGCGGCTGCTCGAGGCGGGCACCCAGAACGGATCGATCGAGTACGACTACGCGAGTCCCAGGCTCGGCGGGGAGTTCCGCTTCAGCGCGACGCCGCGATGCGACGAGCACGGGGCGATCGTCGGAGCCGTGCACGTCGGGCGCGACGTCACGACCCAGAGGCAGATCGAGGAGCTGCTCAGGAGGCAGGTCGCGGTCGACCAGGCAGAGGGGATCTTCCGGACGTTCCGGCACGAGATCGGGAACGCGATGAACACGCTGAAGGCGACCCTGACGGTCTACCGCGAGAACCACGAGCGGTTCGAGCCGGACCAGCGGGAGCGTTACCTCTCGCGCTGCCTCGAGACGCTCCGGATCGCCGAGCACCTCCTGGGCGCGCTTCGACGCTACCAGACGCTGGACCGTGTGGAGCCCGAGAGGGTGAGAGTGGGCGAGCTGCTCCGGGAGAGGAGCGACCTTCTCTTCGCGACCGCTCGAGCGAGAGGTGTGGACTGCCGGGTCGAGACCGGGGAGGCGGAGAGCCCCGTTTCCGCCGACCCCGAGGCTCTCGTGCGCGTCCTCCTGAACGTCATCGACAACGCCGTGACGGCGCTGTCGGGCTGCGCGAGCCCGTTCCTCCGTGTGTCGTGCCGGAACATCGCGGGAAACGTCGTCGTGGAGGTGACGGACAACGGTGTCGGCATCCCGCGCGCGGACCTTCCTCACGTCTTCTCGCCGCTCTTCACGACGAAGCCGGAGGGCTCGGGCATGGGGCTCGCGATCGTCCAGAAGCTGATGCTGCGGATGAACGGCCTCGCTCTCGTTCGGAGCGAGCCCGGCCGCGGGACGACGCTCGAGCTCCGCTTCCCTGGGCTCCCGCAGGAGCAGGCCCAGGCCGGCGCCGTTCTCAGAGGGGCCGTTTGAGGCCTGGCACGGCCGGGGCGCCGGACCCTCTCATCGGCACTCTCGTCGCGGGGCGGTACCGCTTCGAGGCCCGGATCGGAGCCGGTGCCCTCTCCGTCGTCTACCGCGCCCGGCACGTCCTCATCGGCCGGGAGTTCGCGATCAAGGTCCTGCCGCTCGCGCTTCCGGGAAGGGATGGGTTCCGCGCCTGGTTCCTGCGGGAGGCGCGGGCTGCGAACCGCGTGAACCACCCGAACGTCGTGGAGATCTACGATTCCGGCGAAACGGACGAGGGGCTCGTCTACCTCGTCATGGAGCTCCTCGTCGGCGAGCGCCTCTCCGACCGGATTGCCGCGGGCGCGCTCGCCGCACGCGACAGCTTCGCGATCGTCGAGCAGGTCGCCTCGGCGCTCTTTCGCGCTCACCAGCTGGGAGTGGTGCACAGAGACGTGAAGCCCGAGCACGTCTTTCTCGTCGAGCGCGGGGGACTGTCCGACGTCGTGAAGCTGATCGACTTCGGCCTCGCTCACGTCGACCGGGAGGGCCGGCTCGGACCCGCGGGCGCGGTCCTCGGGACGCCGGAGTACTTCGCGCCCGAGCAAGCCCGGGGCGAGGAGGCCGGACCGCAGGCAGACCTCTATTCGCTCGGCGTCGTCCTGTTCGAGATGCTCACGGGCCGGCTGCCGTTCGACAGCGATGATCCGTCGCGTCTCGCGGAGTGTCACCGCGTCGTGCCGGCGCCGGACCCACGGCTTTTCCGGCCGGACCTCGACCCGGAGGCGGCGGCGGTGACGCTTCGCCTCCTCGAGAAGGACCCCCGGCGGCGCTATCGTGACGCCCACCACCTGATCGAGGAATGCAGGGCGATCCTCGGCCGCCTCGGACCGGCGGAGAGTGGCGTGGCCAGGGTGCCTTCCCTTCCGGGTCCCGCGCCGCCTCCGCCCCTCGCGGAGGCATTGCGCTGGGCCGTCGCCATCTCGCTGCTCGGGCGCATGGCGGCGGCCGCGTATCCCGGAGGCGGGATTCCGGGGCCGGTGGGCGAGGGAGTCGCAACGGCCTGGTCGCTCGTCGCCGAGCTGGCCCGGGTCGATGGCGAGCTGGACGTGCTCGAAGCCTGGAGCGAAAACCTCCGGCAGCGAGTTCGCGAGACGACCGAACGGCTCGGACGGCAGATCGAGGAGCTCTCTGGGCACGGCTCTCGCCTGGTCCGGGAAGAGGACGCCCAGACCAGGGAAGCGGAGCTTCTCGAGGAGGACCGCGTCGTGGCGGAGCGAGAGCTGGAGGCCGCGCGCATCGAAGCCGAAGAGCGAGACGGCCGCGGCGATGCGGCCGGAAGCCTCGTCGCGCTGGAGTCGGCGGCGGCGGCCGCCGCCCTGCACCAGAGGTGTGTGGAGGCGCTCCAGCGAACGGACTCGCAGCGGCGCCGGCGCGAGGCGACGCTGCGGCACGTCGAGAGCCGAAGCTCCCGGCTGCGGGAGCAGCTCGATCGGGAGACGTCCCGTCTCGAGAGTGATCGGGCCGCGGGTCGTCCGCAGCTCCTGGCGCTCGCCCGCGAGCGGGAGGAGCTGGTGAGGTCGCTCTCCGACACGGCGAGGTCGCTTCGCGAGCACTTCTCCCGGCGGCCGGAATGCCGGAGCCTGCTGGTGCAGCTCGACCTCCTGAGCGGTGCCGACGGGTCCGGCGGGGAGATGCACCCCGTCGTCTGAACGCGGCCGGCATTGCTGGCGCGTGTAACATTCGAAGGTTGGGCGCGCGGGCGGAATCCACGGCACCGAGCACGAGGTGGACCGTCGTCGTCATCGACGACGACCTGGGGCTCTGCGAGACGCTCGTGGACGCGCTCGGCGACGGAACGACCGCCGTCCTTCACGCCCAGACTGCCGCGTCCGGGCTCGCGCTCTGCCGGAAGGTGACGGCCGATGTCGTCCTCCTGGACCAGCACCTCCCGGACGCGAGAGGGGCGACGATCTGCCCGGCCCTACTGGAGCAGAACGAGACGACGAAGGTCATCTTCATGACGGCCTATCCGACTTTCGAGAACGCGGTGACGGCGTTGAAGGTCGGTGCGTCGGACTACATCGCGAAGCCGTTCGAGCTCGAGGAGGTCCGCCTCGCGATCCGGAACGCGTTCCGGGTGTGCGACCTCGAGCGAATCGAGCTCCTGCACAGCCGGCACCAGCGCCAGGAGCTGGAGGCGTCCTTCTTCGTCGGATCTGCCCCGTCTCTCGAGATGCCGCTCCGGCTCGCCGAGATCGCCGCCTCGAGCGACGTTCCGGTCCTGGTTACGGGTGAAACCGGTACCGGGAAGACCCTGCTCGCGCGATCGATTCACTACCAGAGCCGGCGGCGGAACCACCCTTTCGTGACCCAGAACTGCGCCGCATTCCCCGAGAACCTCTCGGAGTCCGAGCTCTTCGGGCACGAAAGGGGGGCGTTCACGGGAGCGCTCACGCCCCGACGCGGGCTCTTCGAGATGGCCGAGGACGGGACCGTCTTCCTCGACGAGATCGGCGCGATGGCCCTCCCGCTCCAGGCGAAGCTCCTGGGCGTCCTCGAGGACCGCGCCGTACGCCGCATCGGCGGAGAGGTCGTCCGGCGGGTGAACGCCCGGGTCGTTGCGGCGACGAACACGGATCTCGAGGAGGCGGTTGCCTCGAACGCCTTCCGCAAGGACCTCTTCTACCGGCTGTCGGTGATGAGGATCCACCTCCCGCCTCTCCGCGAGCGCGTCGAGGACCTCCCGCAGCTGTGCCGTCACCTCCTCTCCTCCGGCGCCGGAGCGCACCTCGAGCTGGCGCCCGGCGAGGTCGGCCGTCTCTCCGGGTACTCCTGGCCGGGGAACGTGCGAGAGCTCGCGAACGTGCTCGAGCGTGCCCGGCTCGTCCAGCCGGGCGAGCGCCTCGAGCCGTCGAAGCTCCTGTCGGCGAGGCCGACCTCACGGGTCGCCTCGAGGCCGGAGCGCGGCGAGCGCGGGACCGACCGGCTCGAGGACGTCGAACGCCGCCATATCTCGGCGGTGATCGAGCGCCACGGGGGAAACCTCACCCGGGCCGCCTCCGCGCTCGGCATCGCGCTGTCCACGCTCCGCCGGAAGGTCGGCGAGTTCGGCCTCAAGACAGACCACCTAGGCTGACTCGACCGACCGATTTCGACTCGCCGGAAACGCTCAGGCCGGCCCGCCGGGCCGCGCCCGAACGCTCGCATCACGCGCAATCAGCGGCGGAACTCCCTTCCGGGGCCTTGGCATGGAAACCGCTAAGACGTTACCGGGAGGAACGTATGGCGAGTGCCGGGAGGTCTGCGTGACACAGCGGGTCGGACGCAAGAGCGCGATCCCGCCGGCGGAGGTCGAGGGGTTGAAGGGGAATCTCGAAACGACGAGCATCCCGGATCTCCTTCAGTTCCTGAATGCCGGCGGCAAGACCGGACAGCTCCTCCTCGAGCGGCAGAGCGACCGGCCGGAAGGGCGCACGTACTTCTCCGCGGGCGCGCTCGTCCACGCGACGGCGGGGGCTGCGACCGGCATGGACGCGCTCGTCGAGATGTGCGGCTGGGACCGCGGCAGCTTCGCGTTCTACGCCAACGTCCTCTCCCCGAAGGCCTCGATCAGCATGCCGGTCCAGCAGGCCCTGATGGAGGCGATCCGAATACTCGACGAACGCCACAGACCCGATCCGAAGGTCGCCCGGCCAGAGAAAGAAAGGAGCCCCAGAATGGCCAAGTCCACCCGCACGTCAACCGACATCCTCGAGGACTTCCTGAAAGTCCCGGGAGTCCTCTCCGCAGTCATCGTCGGTCGCGACGGTTTCGTGATCGAGTCCGCCGGAGGCTCGAGCGCCGTCAACATCGAGGACCTCGGCGCCGCGCTCGCGAACGCCATCAACAGCGTCGAGGAGATGGGCGGCGAGCTCCAGGTCTCGAAGTTCCAGGACCTCTTCGTCGAGTACGGTCGAGCCGTGATCCTGTGCAGGCCCGCTGGCGACGCGATCCTCGTGGTGGTGGCTCCCGACGCCTCGAAGCTCGGGATCATCCGCCACAAGGTCAAGCCGCTCGTCGACGAGCTCTCGCAGAGCCTGTGAGGACCGGAACGCCATGAAGCTCGAGCTGAAGCACACCTTCGACGAGAAGACGTTTCGGCATGCCCTCAACGGGCACGGCGTCGTCCTCCACTGCCACCACTACATGAGCCTGACGACGAAGCTCGCGGAAGACTTCGCAGACCTCGGGGCGCCCCGCGTGCTGCGCGAGGCGACGGAAGACTCGATCCGCCCCATGCTCGACAGCTACATCAAGGAGCACGGCGTCGCGTCTCCGGAGGAGCGTCTCGAGGTCGGCCGCCAGTACTTCGCGGCGATGGGAATGGGGACGATGGAGATCACGGGCGGCGCTTCGGGGGGCACGGCAACCCTGAAGCACTCCCACGTCGACGAGGGATGGCTCCAGAAGTGGGGCCCCCACGACAAGCCGATCAATCACTTCACGTGCGGCTTCGTGGCTGCGGCGTTCGCAGCGGCCTTCGACAAGCCGGCCCGGAGCTTCCAGGTGACCGAGAGCGCCTCGATGGTCATGGGTGCTCCGGCGAGCGTGCTGGCCGTGAAGCCGGCCTGAGCGGAGGTACGAAATGACTGTATTGCGCGATCAGGTCGTCAAGAGCCTCGTCCAGGTCGAGGTGAAGGCGAACGAGGACGGCCTCATCCCGGGCTTCAACGTCCTCGTCAACCAGCTCCCCGTCGCGTTCTGGAACACGGTGGCGGAACGGCTCATGGCGATCACGCCTCCCGAGCGGAAGGCGGAGATGGAGAGCTCGCTCGTCAACTGCGCCTACGAGTGCGGTTACCACACCGGCTACGGGATCATCACCTCCCCGGAGTTCCAGTCGGTCGTCATGCCGATGGTGACCGAAGGGGCGAAGGACGTCCTTCGTGGCGCCTTCGCCGTCTTCACGGCCTGGGGCTGGGCGAAGTCCGGAATCGTCCAGATCAGGGACGGCGAGCGGATGGTCATCCGGGCCGTCGACTACTACGAGGCCGACGGGGGAGGCTCCGGCCACCGCGCCTACATGGTCCAGGGCGTGAGCAAGGCGTTCATGGAGCTCGCGTACGCGGCGCCGTACCCGAACGGGATGAACACCTTCACCTGCGAGCAGACGCAGGGCATCGAGGTCGGCGATCCTCACGGGGAGTTCGTCGTCACGAAGAAGTGACCGGGGTCGACGGGCGCGAGACCTCCGGACGTCCCCGATGATCTACCTGAACAACGCGGCCACCGCCTTCCCGAAGCCACCGGCTGTGGTGGAGGCGGTGCGGGCCGCGCTCTCGGAGGCCCCGGCCCATCCGGGCCGGGGCGGCGGCGGCGAGGATGGACTCCTCGCCTGCCGCCGGCTCGTCGCGGAGCTCTTCGACGTCGGCGGGCCGGAGCGGGTTGCCCTCCTGCCGTCGGCGACCCACGCGCTGAACCTCGCCATCAGCGGGCTCGCCGGGGCCGGGGACCACGTCGTGACGACGTGCCTGGAGCACAACTCGGTCCTTCGCCCGCTGGCTCACGGGGCGGCCGAGGGGCGACTCGAGGTGACGCACGTCCCGGCGGACGCAGAGGGTCACGTGAGGCCGAGGGACGTGGAACGGGCGATGTGCCCGAGGACGCGCCTCGTCGTCGTCACGCACGCCTGCAACGCGACCGGGACGGTGCAGGAAGTCGAAGAGATCGCGGGCGTGGCCGCCGGTCGGGGGGCGGCGCTCCTCATCGACGCATCGCAGTCGGCCGGGGTCGTGCCGCTGAGCCACCGGTCCCTTCCGGGCCGCGTCTTCGTCGCCTTCGCGGGGCACAAAACGCTCCTCGGGCCTCCGGGCGTCGGGGGGCTCGTGCTCGCCGACGACGGGCTGCCCCAGATGATCGTCGGCGGGACGGGTGTACGGAGCGAGGAGGTCCTTCATCCTGCGGACTTGCCGCTCCGGCACGAGGCCGGAACGCCGGACACCCCGGCGATCGCGGGGCTCGCCGCCGGCGTCCGGCTCGTCCTCGAGCGTGGTGTCGAAGCGGAGGGCGCCCGTCGCGGCCGGCTCGTTCGCCGGCTGGTCGAGCGGCTCGCGTCGATCCCGGGCGTTTCGCTCTCGCCCGTCGCGGGCGGGGACGACCGAGTCGGCATCGTCGCGTTCACTCTCGTCGGCTGGACCCCGGGGGATCTCGGGGACGCACTCCTGAGGTCCTTCGACATCGAGGTCCGGACGGGCCTCCACTGCGCTCCGCTCGTCCACGGGGCGCTCGGAACGGCGCCGCTCGGGACCGTGCGGGCGAGCGTCGGCTGGGCGAACACGGCCTCGGACGTGGACGCGCTCGCGCAGGCCCTCTCGGCGCTCGCAGGGACTGGGGCCTGACCCGTGCGCCGTGTCGTCGACATCCGGGTCCCTCCTGGCTGCCTCAAGAGCGCTCCCGTCCGGGAGTACGACCTCTCCGAGCCCGTGGACGAGCGACTCATGAGAAGCCTCGCCGAGGGCGGCCGGCTCCAGTACTTCCCTTCGTTCCCGAGGCCGTTCTTCCGTATCGAGCGCCCCCTGGCGTTCACGGCGCAGGGGATCGTCGGGTCGCCGACGCTTCGCGTCACCTTCTCGCCGTCGGCGGGCCCGGACATCCGGGAGACGCTGCTCTGTTCCCTCGGGGGCGGCGAAGCGATCGAAAGGAACGAGAGGAGCTGAATTGATGACTGAGGATTCCGGACCGGCGGCGATCGCGCTCGCTTCGTTCCTGCTGGAGACGGCCGACCGGCGGGGCAGCGGGTGGCTCGAGCTCCGCTCCGGGGCGGACCCCATCGGCACGGTCGTTTTCTGCCGCGGCCAGCTGGCCTGGGCGTCGTGCACTCAGCAGCGGGAGCATCTCGGACTCCTCCTCGAGAGGCTCGGGTACCTGACCCAGGAGCAGCTCCGGAAGGCGACCAGCGACATGCAGCGGAGCGGCTCCGGGAAGAAGCTCGGCCGCGTTCTCGAGGAGGCCGGGCTCATCTCGAGGCCCGTCCTCAGGCTCTGCCTCCTCCTGCACCTGCGGACCGCCGTCGCGAGCCTTCTCCGCCAGGAGGACCTGACCGGGGAGTGGGAGGAGGGGGGGTTCTGCACCGAGGACGAGCTGGCGTTTCCGGCGCAAGAGATCCTTCCCTCCTGGCTCGTAGATGCCACGGAACGTCTCCCACGGCCCCCTGAGGATTTCGCGTCGGCGCTCCTTCCGCTCGCCGAGCTCCCGGGATACCAGGGGGCGCTCGCCGCCGACTGGATGGGCCGGCTTCTCGCGTGCCACGGTTTCCCGGGAGTCGACCGGACCTCGGCGACCACCCTGGCCGCAGCTGCGGTTTCTCTCCTCGGTGGCCCGTACTCGCTCGGCCGGTCGAACCAGGGCTTCCTCGAATCGGAGAATGGGGCCGTGGTGGCCCGGTGGCTCGACAGCGGCCGCCGCGTGCTGGCGGCCGTCCGGGTCGGTCCGGACGGACGGCCGGGCACGGCCCTGCACCGGCTCAGCTCGCTCTCTCCGGCCGTCCTGTGCGCTCTCGATGTTCAGAACGAAGGAGTACTTGCGCCATGACAAACATCATCTCTGTCGTGAGCTCCAAGGGAGGGAGCGGGAAGACAACGACGGTCCTCAACCTGGGAGTGGCGCTCGCCGAGAAGGGGCGGAGGGTCGTCGTCGTCGATCTCGATCCTCAGGGTGCCATCGGCCTCGCCCTCGACCGGCCCGACGCGGAATGGCCCGGTCTCGCCGAGCATGCCGTCGAGGGACGGCCGCTCGCCGAGCTCCTCGTCGAGACGCGGCTGGCCGGGTTCTCGCTGCTGCCGAGAGGACGACTCGATCCGATCGACACCTGCAGCTACGAGGCGTTCCTCCACTCGTCCGGGAAGGTCCGGGAGGTCGCCGGTGCGCTCTCCGCCGGGCGGGACTTCGTCCTTCTCGACACCCCGTCGGGCCTCGGAGCGATCACAAGGGCGGCGCTCGCGGCGAGCGACTGGGTCCTGATGCCGCTCCAGGCGGAACCGATGGCGCTGCGGTCCGTCGGGCAGGCGCTGCGGGTCATCGAGCACGTTTCCAGCCAGGAGAATCCCCGCCTGAAGCTCCTGGGGATTCTCCCGACGATGATCCAGCTTCGCGAAGAGGCGTCCTTCAACGTCCTCCGGACCGCGTGGTCGCGTCTCGCCGGAGTCCTCGAGAACGCGGTCCCGAGGGCGTCCATCTTCCTCAAGGCGAGCGAGGCCGGTCTCCCGGTCGGCTTCATGCCGGGCCGGGTCACCCCGGAGGCTCGCCGATTCGAGCTCATCGCGATCGAAATCGAAACGCTCATCGCCGAGGCGGGCGGAACGGGAGAGGCCGATGAAAGACCGAAGCGCGAGCTCCTCTGACATCGCTGCCGCGTCAACCCTCAGCCAGGCTCTCGCGCGGCGCACCGTGACGACGGATGCCGAGGCTCCGGGCAGGCCTGCGTACGTCCGGATCGTCCGTCCGGTTCCGGAGCCGGCGGCGGAGCCTGCGGCGCCAGCTCCCGAGATCGGTACCTGGGAGGCCTTCCTCGCCTGGAGCCTCGAGCTGACCCGCGCGCACGGGGGCTTCGTCGTCGACTCCCAGGGCTTCGTCATCGCGAGCCGCGGCAACGTCCCCAAGGACGGATTCGAAGGAATAGGGGCCGAGCTCTGCTACGCGATGGATCAGCTCGGGCGCATCAACCCGGCGGGAGGTGCGCTCCGGCTGCTCGAGCTGCAGTTCGACGCGAACCGGCTCATCGGGATAAGGGCCGATGCCGCCGGCCTGGGCACGGTCCTCGTCGGGTTCCAGGGCACGCGCTCCCTGGCCGACGAAACGCGCGACTCGCTCGTCCGGCAGCTCGGACGTGCGCTCCCGGGACTCACCTGATCCGCAGGGCGGCGCGAAGGGCGAAGAGGTCGTGCGCGGAGAGAGGATAGGTGAGCCCCTGAGGGTTCTCCTCGTGGAGGACTCTCCGGACGACGCCGAGATCCTCCGGCGGTTCCTGGCCCGCGAAGGGCTCGATGCGCGGCTGACGCGCGTGGAGAACGCGGCGGACCTGCGAGCCGCGCTGAATGCTTCTTCGTGGGACGTCGTCCTGGCGGATCACCGCCTCCCGGGGTTCAGCTCGATCGCGGCCCTCGAGCTCGTACGGGCGAGCGGGCTCGATCTGCCGTTTCTCATCGTCTCCGGGACGATCGGGGAGGAAGTCGCTGTCGAGGCGATGCGCGCCGGTGCCGACGACTTCGTCCAGAAGCGGAGCCTCTCGCGGCTCGGACCGGCGATCCGTCGCGGGATCAAGGAGGCCGAGAGCCGCAAGGAGCGGAGGGCCGCGGAGCAGCAGCTCTCGTACGGCCGCACCCATGACGGCCTCACGGGGCTCGTCAACGGTTGCGAGCTCGAGCGCCTCGTCGGTGAAGCCTTGTCTGCCGCGAGGTCTGACGGCGCCCCGGCTTCGTTCGCTCTCGTGGATCTGGACGAGTTCCACGCGCTGAACGGAGCCCTGGGGCGCGCGGCCGGAGATGCGATCCTGCAGGGAGTCGCGAGCGTCATCCGGTCGGCGCTCCTTCCGGGAGAGGTTGCAGGCCGGACGGGGGCCGACGAGTTCGGGCTTCTCCTGCCGGCCTGCCAGGCGGACGACGCGTTGAGACGGGTCCGCGCCCTCGTCGAGTCGATCTCGACGCTTCGATTCCGCTGGCTCGACCGGGCGCTCGTCGTGACCGCGAGCGCCGGCGTCGTCGCGATCCCGAGCCTCGGGACAGGCGTCGAGGACGTCATGCGCGAAGCGAGCGCCGCCTGCATCGCCGCCAGGGACCTGGGCGGGAAGCGGGTCCGGCTCTTCGACCGGCGCGATTCGCAGGTGATGCGGCGGTGGAACGAGGCAGAGTGGGTGCCCGGCCTCCTCGATGCCCTCGACCGCGACCGCCTCGTCCTCTTCGTGCAGAAGCTGCGGCATCTGCGCGGGGGATCCGCAGACGGGACCGTCAGCGAGATCCTCCTCCGACTGAAGAGCGAGGACGGCCGGCTCATCCCGCCAGGGGAGTTCATCCCGGCCGCGGAGCGGTTCGGACTGGCGCCGACGATCGACCGGAGGGTCCTGGACCATGTCCTGGGTTTCCTGGCGGAGCGTCGGCGCCCGAGTCCCGACCGCCCCGCAACGCTCCTGGTCAACCTCTCCGGTGCTTCTCTCGGCGACGTGGGCTTCGCGGACGACGTCGAGAAGGCGTTTGCTCGCCGGGGATGTGATCCGGCGGCCGTCTGCTTCGAGGTGACCGAGACCGCGGTCGTCAAGGACCTCCCGGCCGCCGTCGACCTCATGACGAGGCTCCGGCGGCTCGGATGCCGCTTCGCGCTCGACGACTTCGGGACGGGGCTCTCGTCTCTCGGCTACCTGCGGACCCTGCCTGTGCAGCTCCTCAAGATCGACGGCCTGTTCATCAGGGAGATGGCTCGCAACGCAACGGCCCGGGCCATCGTGGAGTCGGTCCGGAGTCTCGCTCATGCCACGGGCCTCGAGACGGTCGCCGAGTGCGTGGAGGACCCGGTGACCCTCGCGTGCGTCGAGAGCGCGGGGCTCGACTACGCCCAGGGTTTCGCGGTCCACGTTCCGGAGCCGCTGTCGTCGCCTTGACGGC
>CALBDV010000027.1 GCA_937927565.1 uncultured Holophagales bacterium | reverse complement strand
TCTCCTCGGAGACGATGAGGTCGACGTAGCGCTGGCGGTACTTGATCTCGACGTCGGTCAGGCCGTGCCACTTGTCGGGGAGCGGCCGGAGGCACTTGGCGAGGAAGACGAGTCCGGTGGCCTTGACCGAAAGCTCTCCCGTGCGGGTCCGGAAGACGGTCCCGGCCACCCCGACGTGATCGCCCAGGTCGAGGTTCTCGAGGAGGGCCCAGCCGCCCTCGCCGACGCCGTCCTTCCTCACGTAGGCCTGGACGCGCGTTTTTCCGTCGGACAGGTCGAGGAAGATCGCCTTCCCCATCTTCCGGATGGCCAGGATCCTGCCCGGAACGGCAACGCGCCGGGCGTTCTCGGGCTCCGCCTCGAGGGCGGGGGCGTCGCTTCCACCCCAGCGCTCGACGACGTCGGAGACGAGGTGGGTGGCCGGGTAGCGGTTCGGATGGAGCGGGTGGCCGAGGGCGGCGATCCGTTCGCGGGCCGCCTTTCGATTGACGACCTGCTCGGCGGCGCTCTGCTCGGGAGGCTGGGTCTCTTCGGACATCGGGCGCCGATTCTCCGCGCCCGTCCCGCACGGGTCAAACGCGGGCCGGAGGGGCGCCTTCCGTCAGGCGACGCCGCCGACGCGCGCGTTGTGCAGGAGCCAGAGCCCCGAGAAGGCGCGCAGGAGCCGGAACCGGGATCGGGTCAGCTCGTTCAGGCTCTCCGGCGGGCCGTCGGGGCCGAGCGCCTCGAGCGCCTGCCGGAAGCGCCGGTCGAGCTCCTGCGATCGGACGAGGCACTCCGTCGCAAGGCCGAAGATGGGCGGCTCGGGCGTGTCGGTCGGCGAGGCGGGCGAGCTCTTGAGCTCCTGGGCGATGTCGTCGACCCGGATCCGAAGGGAGGCGGCCTCGAGGAAGAGGATCCACATGGCGGCGGAGTCGGCGTCCCGAGCGGCCTCCCCGCTCTGGAGCCGGCGGGCGGCGCGGACCTCCCACGGCTCGAGGCGGAAGCGCGAGAGGGTCGAGCCGTAGGCCGCCTGCCCCGATCCGGTTCCGGCCTGCAGAAGGTCGACCGCGTAGAGGACCTTCGCGGCGATCTCGCCGAGGAGCGGGTCGTTCGCGAACGGGACCGGCGGCCGCTCGGGCTCCGGGAGCGCGGCCGGGACGGCCTCGCGCATCGGGAAGTAGCCGCTCACCGTCTCCCGCGCCTCGTCGAGCTCCTCCGGCTCGAGGGTCGACAGGGAGGCCGGCGCCTCCTCTAAGGAAGCGCCCGAGGTCACGTCGAGCCGGCTCATGAGCTGGTCGATCGACTCGGCGAGGCGGGTCACCTGGCTGTGGCGGATCTCTCCCTCGCTCCGCTTCTTCTCGAACTCGTCCTTGAACTGGCGGAAGCGGCGGAAGTCTTCCTGGAGCTCGGCGTCGGCGACCTCGGGCCGGCGGGAGAGCTCGCGCTCGAGGACGAGGAGGCGCTGCGACGACTCGAAGATCCGCTTCTCCTCGCCCCGGTAGAGGGCCTGGTAGCGGTTCTTGGCGGCGAGGTTCGCCTCGAGGATCGCCGAGAGGACGTTCTGGTCGTAGTAGGCCGGGCCGAGCCGGTGCTTCACCGTCCGCAGGCTGTCGAGGATCTTCTTCTCCGAGAGGTCCTCGAAACGCTCGCAGCCTTCGATGTCCTTCCTGATGAGGCCCAGCGCCTTCACCGCGGCCGTCAGCTCGGCCTGGGGCGCCGGCGACCGCCGGACGAGGACGAGGAGCGAGGCGAAGAGCTTCGAGAGCTCCTGCGGGAAGCGCGGCAGGTAGCGGTCGTCGTCGAGCGACTTCCGGGCCCCGACGAGCGTCAGGAGGAAGTCCATCTTGTCGAGGGCCTCGGGCGAGACCTGCCGCGAGTGGAAGTAGAACCTCAGGATCGCGAGGAGGAGCTTCTCGTCCTCCGTCCGCACCTTCTCGAAGAAGCGCCGGACCCAGCTCGCGGCGATCTTCTCGTCGTCGGCGGAGAGCGCGCGGTAGACGACGTCGAGCCTTCCGTCGAGCTGGTTGATCTGGTCGAGGACGACGGCCGGAGGCTGGACGTTCATCACCGTCGTCACCGACCGGATCTGGTCGTAGAGCCCCTGGAAGTCGACGTTGTAGCCCGGCGCGTCGCCGAAGAAGGTCTTGTGGACCCCCTGGAGGAACTGGTGGAACGTCCAGAACGTCTTGAACTTCTCGGTCAGGCGCGTGTACGCGTCATGAAGGGTCCTGAGGTCGACGATCGACGTGCTCACTTCTGCCTCTCGGGGTTGCGCCTGCATTATAGTTTCCACCCGTGATCGACCGCATCCTCATTTCCGAGCAGCAGATCGGGACCCGCCTGGACGAGCTGGCGAGGGAGATCGACGCGGCCTACGCGGGCCGGGAGATCCTCGCCGTGGGAGTCCTCAAGGGCTCGGTCTTCTTCCTCACCGACCTCCTGAAGCGC